>CANQFW010000008.1 GCA_947599995.1 uncultured Clostridia bacterium | reverse complement strand
CGATTTTGTTTATTAAAAGAGCCTTCATTCTCTAGTGAAAGCTCTTCTTGTTCATTAAAAACCATTATCTAGTAACTCTACATCATATTATCCACTAATGGTCTGAAACTGTTTGGTAATTTAAAATGTTATTAATAATTTTCTGCTTTAATTTCAAAGAAACTTTGTGGATGAGAGCATACTGGGCATACTGCTGGTGCTTCTTTTCCAATACAAATGTGTCCACAATTTCTGCATTTCCAAATTTTATCTCCATCTTTAGAGAAAACTAATCCATTTTCTAAATTTTCTAATAATTTTAAATATCTTTCTTCATGTTCTTTTTCAATTTTTCCAACTTGCTCAAAAAGAAAAGCTATTCTGTCAAATCCTTCTTCTTTTGCTACTTTTGCAAATTCCGAATACATATCTGTCCATTCATAGTTTTCACCTTGTGATGCTGCCTTTAAATTCTCTTTTGTTGTAGGAACTTCTCCTCCATTTAGTAATTTAAACCAAATTTTAGCATGTTCTTTTTCATTTAATGCTGTTTCTTCAAATATTGCAGCTATTTGCTCATATCCTTCTTTTTTTGCTTTAGCAGCAAAGTATGTGTATTTGTTTCTTGCTTGTGATTCTCCTGCAAATGCAGCTAATAAATTTTTTTCTGTTTTTGAACCCTTTAATTCCATTTTTTTACCTCCATTTTTTTGTATTCTTATTCATTATATCATTTTATTTTAAAAAATCAATAGTTTTTTCTTTTAGTATTAGAATTTAGTTGCTGGTTAAAGTTTTTAAATTTATTTAAAAATTTCTCCTACCTCTATTTTATTTCCTCTTAAAAAATCACATGTAGACATTTTTTTAGAATTTTCTCCTTGTATTTCTAAAACTTGAATAATTCCATTTTTTGCCTTAACATATAATCCATCTTTAGGATTTGATATAACAACTTCCCCATTTTTTGCTTCTTCTAGTGTCTTTCCTTTATCGTGTATCTCATTAATTGATATAGCTTTTACTTTCCAGAATTTAATCTTTTTATCATTTAAAATGCAATACGCCCCCATAATTGGATTAAGTCCTCTAACCAAATTATTTATTTTAGTAGCATCTTCGTTTTCCCAATCTATTCTTGCCATTTGTTTATTAAGCATGGGAGCTAATGAAAAATTCTCTCCTTGTTTTTGGCGATTTACTTTTCCTTGCTCTATTTTTTCTAAGGTCTTTGCTAATAAATCTCCTCCCATAATGGAAAGCCTTTCCCACAATTCTCCAGTAGTTTCATCTTCGCCAATTAAAGTTTCTTCCTTTAAAATTATATCTCCCGTATCCATTCCTGCATCCATATATATAGTAGTAACTCCTGTTACTTTATCTCCATTAATTACAGCCCATTGGATCGGAGCTGCTCCTCTGTATTTTGGAAGAAGAGAACCATGAACATTTATACATCCATATTTTGGAATATCTAATATCTCTTTTGGTAATATTTTTCCATATGCTACAACACATATTACATCTGGATCTAATGTTTTTATTTCTTCTATAAATTCATAATTATTTTTTATTTTGATTGGTTGGTAAATTTTTAATTCTTTTGACATAGCAAAATCTTTTACCTCACTTGCTATCATTTTCATACCTCTGCCTTTAGGTTTATCTGGATTTGTTACAACCCCAATAATTTCATATCCTGCATTATAAATTGTTTCTAATGATTTTCTTGCAAAGTCTGGCGTTCCCATAAATAAAACTTTCATTTTTAATCTCATTCCTTTCTAAGGCACAAATATGGTTGCAAAACAATTAATTTCTTCAACCTTAACCTCATTTTGATATAGTCTATTTATCAATATATTCCAATGTACCATCTAAAACTTTATCAACAAAAAGAATTCCCTCTAAATGATCACATTCATGACAAATAGCCTGTGCTAATAAATCTTTTGCTTTTAACTTTACCTTTTTAGCATCTCTATCATAAAATTCCACTGTAACATCTGTAGGTCTTACAACTTTACCAAATTCATGAGGAAAACTTAAACATCCTTCATCACATTCCTTTGATCCCTTTGTTTTTGTTATTATTGGGTTAATTAGTACATATACACCGTTGCCATCGTCTACATCTATTACTACAATTCTTTTTAAGTATCCAATTTGTACAGCTGCTAATCCTACTCCATTGAAATGATGCATCGTTTCTATCATATCGTCTATTAAACTTTGTGTTTTTTCTGTTTTAATATCTTCAATTACAACATCTCTTGATTTTTTTCTTAATATTTCTTCTTCTTGCTCTCTTATCTGTCTTAGTGCCATTTTTTATCATCCTTTCTTGGTAATAAGTAATTTACCTACATCATATTATTTGGGTTTATATCTACAACAACTTTAGTGTTTCTTAAATTCAAATTAAAAAATTTTCTTAATGATTTATTCATTAAAATATTTACTTCATTAGTAACCTTACCTTTGCATATGATTCTCCATCTTAGCTTTCCTTGAATTTTGTCTATTGGTGCTGGAACTGGCACAAATATATTTATTTGATACTTTTCAAGGTTCTTTTTTAATAATTGATACATATAATTACTTGCTTTTTTTATTTCTTCTTCATTTGTTCCGGTAAAACCTATCATTATTATATCGCAAAATGGTGGATATTTCAATTGCTTTCTAAGTTCAATTTCTGTTTTATAAAAAATGTCATAATCCTGCTTCTTTGAGTATTCAATTGCAAAACTGTCTGGGTTATATGTTTGAACTATAACTTTTCCGGGCAAATTTTCTCTTCCAGCCCTTCCTGCTACCTGTGTTAAAATTTGAAAAGTTTTTTCATTTGCTCTGTAATCATCTATGTTTAGTGAAACATCTGCAGCAATTACTCCGAACTAGTGTTACTTTTGGAAAATGGTGTCCTTTTACCACCATTTGAGTTCCAATTAGAATATCTATATTTTCATTTCTGAATTTGTTTAAAATGTCTTCATGTGAGTTTTTTTTGGTTACAGTATCTACATCCATTCTTATTGTTGTAGCATTTTTAAAAAGTTTGTTTATCTCTTGTTCTAATTTTTGAGTACCTGTCCCAAAATATCTTATTTTATCACTTTGACAGTTTGGGCAAACTTTAGCTACTTTTTCTTCATGTCCACAATAATGACATTTTAGCTTATTTTCATAACTATGATATGTTAGGCTTATATTACAATTTGGACACTTTAAAGTATACCCACAATCTCTGCACATTATAAAAGTTGAATAACCTCTTCTATTCAAGAATAGAATTGTCTGATGTTTGTTTTTTATATTTTTTTCCATTTCTAAATATAATTTCTCACTAAGCATGGATTTATTACCTTTTATTAGTTCGTTTCTTAAATCAACTACTTCTACTTCTGGTAACTTAGATTTATTTGCCCTTTTAGATAATTTAAGTAATGTTATTATTCCATTTTGAACATTGTAAAATGTTTTTAAATCTGGTGTTGCACTCCCTAATAAAACAGGAATATTTTTATTTTTAGCAATCTCTAAGGCAACTTCTTTAGCATTATACCTTGGATCTGTTTCTGATTTATAAGATAAATCATGCTCTTCATCTATTATTATAATTCCTAAATTGCTTAGTGGAGCAAAAATTGCTGACCTCGCACCTATTACAATTTTGGCTTTATTTTCTTTTATTCTAATCCATTCATCATGTCTTTCGCCTATTGAAAGCTTACTATGTAATACTGCTATTTTCTCCTTTCCAAATCTAGAAACAAATCTGTCTATCATTTGAGGAGTTAATGATATTTCCGGTACAAGAATAATTGCTGTTTTTTCCTCATCTAAACACCTTTCAATTAATTGTAAGTATACTTCCGTTTTTCCTGAGCCTGTTACTCCATATAGCAAAAATTCCTTAAACATCTTTTCATCCATAGCTTCTACTACCCTTTTATAACTTTCATTTTGCTCGTCTGTCAATTTTAGCTTTTGGCTCACCTTAATTTCTTTCTTTACTAATGGACTTCTATTTACTTTTTCTTTTTGCAATTTTATATATCCTCTTTTTACTAAAGAGTTTATAGTTGCCTTTGTACATTCTGTAAAAATCTCAATTTCCGAAACACTACTTCCCTCATTCTTTGATAGAAATTGCATAACTTTTTTTTGCTTTTCACCTTTTAAGCTTTCAATATTAATATCTTCCTTATTTATGGCTAGATATGCAAATTCTATTTTTTTATCTTTTACTCTATTTTCTTTATTTTTATTTCTGGTTCCTGGTGTTAGCATAAGTTTTACACATTCAGAAACATTGCTAAAATATTTTCTTGCCATCCATCTTGCTAGGTTTATTTTATCTTCTTCTAAATTTTCTTCTAGGCTGGCTATCTCCTTGACTTCATATTCAGAAAATTCCTTTATATTTATGACATATGCCTCTTCTAATGTTTTGAAGTTGCCAAATGGAACTAATACTCTGCTTCCAATTGTTATTATATCTTCTAATTTTTCTGGAATTTTATAATCAAATCTTCTATTTAATTTTTTTGCTTTGCTATCTATTATCACTTCTGCTATCATTTTTTCGAATCCTCTGATTTTATATTTCTTATTTTACTGATTTTATAGTTGCTTGAAAAATTTCTGCATTTTATGTTATATTTTTTCTCTTTTAACAACTATATTTTATATTATTATTTTTAATTTGGCAATAGTTTTACTAAAATTGTTACCATTACTGTATTTCGAACTTTTTACAAATATTTTATTTCCTATACTAACCTTTCATAATTACTTGCTTTTTTTTTATAAACATAGTAAGATAGTTCCTATAACATCAGAAATTGAAAGGAATGAGTACGAAAAATGATAATACGCTATACAGTAAAGACGTCAGGAAAAAGTATAAATGAAATACTATCTACTAATTTGAATGTATCTAGTAGACTTTTATATAAATTAATAAAAAACAAGAAAATTTTTTTAAATGAATCAAATGTCGATACAAGATATATTGCCAAAGCTGGGGATGTAATTTTGCTAGATTTAAACTATGAGGAAAATAACTCTAATATTGTACCTAGTAAAATGGACCTTGATATTATTTACGAAGATGAAACACTCTTAGCTATTAATAAACCTGCTGGTATTGCAACTCACCCTTCCTCTATGCACTTTGACACTACACTTTCAAACGGAGTTAGATTTTATTTTGACGAAATTTCACTGCATAAAAAAATAAGGCCAGTAAATAGACTTGACCTAAATACTTCAGGAATTGTTATCTTCGCGAAAAATGAATATATTCAAGAAAATCTAATAAGGCAAATGAATATAGGCACATTTAAAAAAGAATATCTAGCTATTTGTAATGGAATTTTTGAATTAAAAAAAGGAACAATTAACCGTCCTATTGCCAGAAAAAAAACAAGTATTATTGAAAGATGTATATCAGATGAAGGAAAACCTTCTATTACTCATTATGAAATATTAAAGGAATTTAATCGGACTTTCTCTTGTAAAATGCATTTTAGAAACAGGTCGTACTCACCAAATCCGTGTGCATATGTCTTCAATGGGACACCCTGTTTTAGGTGACAGTTTATATGGACAAGCAGTCAACTATATTAGTCGGACACGCTCTACATTGTTTTAGAATTTCTTTTATTCACCCTATTACGAATGAATATATTAATCTCAAATCCTATCCTACTGGCTCGGAAATATGGAAAATTAATTCCATTGACTGATCTTTATTAACTAACTGAAAATAAGGTATAAAAAGAGTAAACCTGTAAGCCGGGTTCTGTCTTTGAAATTAGTCATTTATCTAGGATATATATTGCTATATACCTCAAGCCACGCAGTTTAAGATCGCCGAGCAGGCGTTAATATCTAAAATAGGTGTTGCTCCAGATGGGGTTTACACTGCCCCGCATGTCACCATGCAGGCGGTGAGCTCTTACCTCGCCTTTTCATCCTTACCACTTAAATAAAATATAAAAGTGGCGGTTATTTTCTGTTGCACTTTCCTTAAGGTCACCCTCACTAGACGTTATCTAGCATCTTTGCTCTATGGAGCCCGGACTTTCCTCTTGCAAACCCTTTCGAGTTTTGCAAGCGACTAATCAGTTTACTCTTGTGTTATTATATCATATTGGGGAAAAATATGCTAGTATTTTTTTATTTTTTCTTATACCGTATCTTTTACTGAAAGTTATAGCTTCAAATTTGGAATAGCATTTAAATCAAGTTCATTTATTTCTTTATTCACAAATTTAAAATATCCTGCCGATGCAATCATAGCTGCATTGTCTGTGCATAATTTCATATCTGGCATATAAACCTTTAAGCTATCACTTTCAAGCTTTAATACCTCTGTTCTTATATAACTATTTGCTGAAACTCCACCTGCTATGGCCAGTTTAGTACATCCTGTTTGTTTAAGTGCTTTTTTTACATTTTCTATTAGCACCTCTGTAACAGCATTTTCAAAACTTGCACATAAATCTTCTTTTTTGATATCAGGATTCTTATGATTTACATTTATTACTGCCGTTTTAATTCCACTAAAACTAAAATCTAAACTGTTTTCAAAATGTGTTTTAGGAAGTTCTATATTTGGCAACCCTCGTCTAGCAAGTGCATCGACTTTTGGGCCACCCGGATACCCAAGTCCTACTACTCTAGCAATTTTATCGAAAGCCTCACCTATTGCATCATCACGAGTTTTACCTATTAACTCAAAACTTGTATAATCTTTTACATGCACAATTTGAGTATTCCCCCCAGATATTAGCAGGCATAAAAATGGAGGCTTCAGATCTTTGTGTGTAATATAATTTGCCGCAATATGACCATGTATATGGTTTACTCCAACTAAAGGTTTATTTATAGCATAACTTAATGCCTTTCCATAAGACAAACCGACAAGCAAGGCCCCAACTAAACCTGGACCGTATGTTGGGCAAACTGCATCTATATCTCCAAATTCAATATTAGCTTCTTTCAAAGCCTTTTTAGTTACTCTTGAAATAGCTTCGATATGATTTCTAGAAGCAATTTCTGGAACAACTCCTCCATACTTTTCATGGATTGGAATCTGAGTATCTATTATATTAGATAATATTTCTCTCCCATTTTTTACTATAGCTACTGATGTTTCGTCACAGCTTGATTCTATTCCTAATGTTAATATATCCATTAAAAAACCTCCTTTCGCTTTGTCAATATGAATTAGTGTACATATATCAAACTTATGCTCTAAGCTTGGCGCCCAATTTATTCTCTAAATCCTTAATTATTTTATTCATTGTACCATTTATCTCTTCATCAGTCAAAGTAGCATTCATTTTTCCAAAATTTAATGAAAATGCAATACTTTTTTTATCTTCATCGATTCCTTTTCCCGTGTAAATATCAAACACTTTAACATCATTTAGACTTGATCCAGCAGATTTTTTTATCTGCATTGCAATTTTTTGTGCTTCTACGTTTTTATCCACAACTACAGCTAAATCCTTATTTACAGATGGAAATTTTGAAATTTCTTTAAATTTCATTCTTCCTACTTTCTTAGATAGCAATTTATCTAGATTTATTTCCAAAACATATACATCTTGATCAATCAAGTTTGGATGTACTTTTCCAATTACTCCAACAATATCATTGTTTACTGAAATTACTGCAGATTGCCCTGGATGAAATTCTTTTGCTATCTGATTTAAATCTGCTACAAATGAATACCTATTTTTGTAACCTAAATAATCCAGAATTTGCTCTGCTATGCCTTTTATTACATAGAAATCTACCTGCTTTTTATTTCCAATTCCTTGATAATATTCACCTGTCATTAATGAAGCTAAATGTTTTTCTTCTTGTAGGTTTTCACCATTTTTATTAAATACTTTTGCAATTTCAAAGATTGATACATCTTTGTTTCCTCTTGCCTCATTAAACTTAAAAATATTTAGTAGTGATGGAATTATGCTATTTCTTAATGTATTTCTATCTTCTGACATTGGATCTAATAATTTTATAGATTCATTATCGTCTTTAACAAATAACTTTGCCTCATGTTCTCCAACTAATACATATGATAAAGTTTCATTTAATCCCATTCCAATCATTTTATTTCTTATTTCTCTTGTAGTTATATCAAACGAACCTCTCTTCATTGGCATGATTGGCAATATACCTTTTATGTTATTTACTCCATAAATTCTCCCTACTTCTTCGTTTAAATCCTCTTTTATATTTATATCTATTCTTCTTTTTGGAACTGAAATAATTGCACCTTCATTTACTTTTTCATATGCAAATCCTAGTTTTCTAAATATATTTAAAATTTCTTCGTCAGGAATATTTTGCCCTAAAACCTTATTTATTTCTGCAAATTTTATTTCTATTTTTTTATTTTCTAAAGATGTCGTGTCATATCTGGCGGTTCCGGATACAACCTCTGCATCTGCATATTTTTCTAGAAGATGGCAAGCTCTGTCTTGTGCCATATATGTTCTGTTTGGATCTAATCCCTTTTCAAATCTATTACTTGCTTCGCTTCTTACTAGCTCTTTTGATGTTTTTCTAACCTTAACTCCATCAAATATAGCAGCTTCTATTATAATATTTTTTGTACTGCTTGTAATTTCTGTATCTAATCCACCCATAACTCCTGCTAAACCAATTGCTTTTTTACCATCTGAGATCACTATATTTTCATTATGTAAAGTTCTATCAATTCCATCTAAAGTTGTTAATTTTTCGCCATTTGTAGCCATTCTTACTTCAAGCTTTCCATTTAATTTATCTGCATCATAAAAATGAAGTGGTTGACCTGTCTCTAACATTACATAATTGCTTATATCTACAACATTATTTATTGGCCTTATACCTGATGCTATTAATCTAGATTTAATGAAATTTGGGCTCTCTTTAATTGTAACATTTTTAACTTTTTTTGCTAAAAATATTGAACAATTTTCTGTGTTAACTTCAACTTTAAATGTATCATTTATATCTTCATCATTTTCTTTATGTGACAAATCTATATTCTTTACTTTTTTGTCATATATTGCGCCTAATTCATAAGCCATTCCTAAAATGCTTAATAAATCTCCTCTATTTGCTGTCAATTCGAAATCAATTACTTCGTCATCTAGTCCCATATATTTTATTGGATCTTCTCCTACTGGGCTGTCTTCTGGTAATTCATGAATTCCCGTCTTATCTACTTCATCCACAAACTTACTTTCTACGCCCAATTCTAACATTGAGCAAAGCATACCATTAGACTCTTGCCCCCTTATAACTCCTTTCTTTATAATACCTCCTGGAAGTTTAGCACCTGGAAGTGCAACTATTACTTTTAACCCTTTTCTAACATTTGGAGCTCCACATACTATGCTTAATACCTCTGTTCCAACATCTACCTTGCAAACATGTAAGTGATCAGAATCTGGATGCATTTCACATTCAATAACCTCTCCAATTATTAGATTTGTTGCATTTACTAATTTTCCAGCCTGATCATATTCACTACTATGAATAGTCATATCTTCTGCTATCTTTTCTACCGTTAAATTTTCTGGCAGATCTATATAATCTTTTACAAAATTTAAACTTAGCTTCATTTTATCATTTCCTTTCCTATTTATCTAAATTCAATAATATATTATTTAATAATGCTCCAAGCTATTTAAACATCCATCTGGTCAAATTGGCTTAAGAAACGTATATCATTTCTATACAAATACCTCATATCCGTAATTCCATATTTAAACATAGCAAGCCTATCTAGTCCAGTACCAAAAGCAAATCCACCGTATTTTTCCGGATTGTATCCATTCATTTTTAAGACATTTGGATGTACCATTCCTGCTCCTAAAAGCTCTATCCAACCTGTTTGTTTACAAAGATTGCATCCTTTACCTGCGCACTTAAAGCACGAAACATCCACCTCATAACTAGGCTCTGTAAAAGGGAAATAACTTGGTCTAAATCTTAAATTTGTTTTTTCTCCAAGTAATTTTCTCATAAACACTTCAAGAGTTCCTTTTAAATGTGCTAAAGTAATATCTTCATCTATAACTAATCCTTCTACTTGATTAAATTGATGAGAATGTGTTGCATCGTCTTCTCTTCTATAAGTTTTACCTGGACATATAATTCTAATTGGGCTTTTATCCTTATTTGCAAGCATAGCTCTTGCTTGCACAGCAGAGGTTTGAGTCCTTAAAAGATATTCAGATGTTATATAAAAACTATCTTGCATATCTCTTGCGGGATGCCCCTTTGGCAAGTTTAATCTCTCAAAACAGAATTCATCAGTCTCTAACTCTGGTCCATCTACAACATCATAGCCCATAGATACGAATAAATCTTCAATCTCTTCAATAACTCTATTTAAAGGGTGCTTGCTACCTACCTTTGTTTTATTGCTTGGAAGTGTTACATCTATTTTTTCACTTTCCAATTTCTTTTGAAGCTTTGCCTCTTGAAGAGTTTTTTCTTTCTCTATAATTGAACTTTCAATTAAATTTCTTGTCTCTGTAAGCTTTGCTCCTATAACAGGTCTTAAAGAAGGTTCTACTGTTGCCATTTGCTTAGAAAAAATAGTTAGTTCACCTTTTTTCCCTAAATATTTTACTTTAAGGTCTGTTAAACTTTTTAAATCTGATATTTCATTAATTTCATCTGTAAATTTTTTTTGAATTTGTTTAATTTGTTCTTCCATTATTATCTACTCCTTTCAGTTTGGTAACTTTTAATAAATCAAAAAAATAAAAAGATCACTTCATCCTGTCATTAGGACGAAATGAACTTTCGTGGTACCACCTAAATTTATTAATTAAGACATTTACTTTTCAAATAATGCCTTTTAATTAACCTTATTTAAGCATTTAACGGTGCAAACCGCTCCTTTCTACTTTTATATTTTTCAAAAAGAGTTCTCAAAAGTGAAATTTCATCATATTTTTTATAATGGCTTCCAGCCTATGACCATTTTCTCTGTAATAAAATCCTAATATAACTACTTTGCTTTTTCTTTGAATTTAGTATTATATTAACATACATTTATATTTTTTTCAATATTTTCCTCATATTTTTCTAAAATAGTATTACTAGTTAGCAGAAACTATATGGTCCAATAAATAATTAAAGCGCCAATAACAGACATAATTACTCCTAAAATTTTAATCCCAGATGTAGCCTCATTTTGATCACCATAATTAAACCAATTTATAGTTATTACTCTAGCATCATAAATACAAATTACTCCTCCTAAAACTATTAGTAAGCCTATCAATTTAAAAACCACACCAGCCATTCTATTTCACGCTAGCAAATACATAGCTAACATGTTCCTCCTTTCTTTCTCCTAGATTTCTATTCTTCCCTCAAATTTTTCTTTTATAAGATTATTTAATTTAGTATTACTTTCTTTTCTCATTAAAGGATCTTCTGTAATTATCTCATTAGCTAATTTCTGTACCTCTTTTAGCACACTCATATCTTGAAAAAGATTTGCAATTTTCATTTCTGGTATACCATGTTGAGCAGTCCCAAAAAAATCCCCTGATCCTCTAAGCTCTAAATCTTTTTCAGATATCACAAATCCATCATTCGTATCACACATAACCTTCATTCTTTCCCTTACAGTCTTTCCTTTACCTTCGTATTTTAATACACAGTAAGACTTATATTCGCCTCTTCCAACTCTCCCTCTTAGCTGATGAAGCTGTGCTAAACCAAATCTTTCTGCATTTTCTACAACCATTATGTTTGCATTTGGCACATCCACACCTACTTCTATTACTGTTGTTGAAACAAGTATATCAATCTCGCCATTTTTAAATTTATCCATTATTTCATCTTTTTCTTTGTTTTTCATTTTACCATGTAAATATTCAACTGTATAACTTCTAAAAGTTTCATTTTTATATTTTTCGGTAAGCTGTATTACAGATTTTAAATCCATTTCTTCATTCTCTTCGACCAAAGGGCAAACTATATAAGCTTGTCGTCCCTGATCTATTTGTTTTTTTACAAATCCATTTAGTCTGTCTTCAAGCTCTTTCGTTACTGCAAAAGTATCTATTTTCTTTCTATTTGGTGGTAGCTCATCTATTATTGAAATATCCAAATCTCCATATAAAATTAACGCAAGGGTTCTAGGAATTGGAGTCGCAGACATTACTATTACATCTGGATTAGTCCCTTTTGAATTTAATTTTGATCTTTGTTTTACACCAAATCTATGCTGCTCATCAGTTACAATCAATCCCAAGTTCTTAAACACTACATTGTCTTCAAGTAAAGAATGAGTACCAATTAAAATATCAATATTTCCATTTCCTAACCTTTCTAATATTTCTTGCTTCTTCTTTTTAGTTATTGCAGAAACTAAAAGTTCACACCTAATACCAAATTTATTTAGAATATTTTGAAAATTCTTGAAGTGCTGATCAGCGAGTATTGCCGTTGGAGCCATTATTGCAACTTGATAACCACTTTTTACAGCTTTATATGCCGAAATTATACTAACAACAGTTTTTCCTGAGCCAACATCACCTTGAAGAAGCCTATTCATTGTCTTTTTTGATTCCATATTATTATCTATTTCTTCTAAAACCCTTAATTGAGCTCTTGTTAATTTAAAAGGTAATTCATTTATGACATCTGACATCTTTACATCTTTACTAAACTGAATTCCATTTTTTTCTTCCAAATTACCTTCTCTTATACGTAATAAGGCTAATTGCAGCCCCAATAATTCCTCAAAAACAAGTCTATACCTTGCTTTAAGAAAGGCTGCATTATTATTTGGAAAATGTATATTTTTAATAGCATCATTTATTCCCATCAAATTATATCTTTTTATTATATATTCCGGAATATTTTCTTCTAAATTGCCATAAACCTCATCTGTACCGTTTTGTATAATCTTTCTAATTACATTTTGTGAAATCCCAGCTGATAATGGATATATAGGAATTATTTTTCCTGTATTTTTTTTAATCCCGCTCTTCGTCAAATACAGGAGACTTCATTTCGTATCTTCCAAGCTTTGTTTCTATCTTTCCAAAAAAGTTATATGTATGTCCTACCTTAAAAATATTCTTTAAATATTTTTGATTAAACCAAGTAATTGTACAAACTTCACTCGCATCTCTTACAACCAATTTATAAATCGAAAGCTTCCTAACTCTTGTTTCAACTACTTTAGATACAGCCGTTCCCTTAATCAGTACCTCTTCTCCGTCAATACAATCGGCAATTCTTTTTGGAATGCTTCTGTCCTCATGATTTCTCGGGAAATATGTAATCAAGTCCTTCAGAGTAAATATATTTAGTTTATTTAAGATTTTCACCCTATTAGGTCCAACATTTTTTATATATTTAACATCTTTATTTAAATCAACCATTATTATTCTTACTTTCTATAATATTTATAATACTATTCTAACTTTAAAAGCCTAAAATCTAACCCATCAGCACTAACCAATTCTAAGTTTACACCAAAAATGTCACCTTTAACGGCATCATTAATAGAAGTGCCATGAAGATGCCCATAAAGGCACCTCCTAATATCATACTTTTTCATCACTCTTATAAAATCTGTCATCTCATTATCAATTAGATTAGCCCTAACTATTGGTGGATAGTGCATACACACAATTATCTCCTGTCCGGCCTTGCGCTTGGAAAGAGCATCCTGAATTGAAAGTTCCAATCTTATGCACTCTCTATTTATCATCTTGCTACTATTTTCAGTTTCTGTATTAGCAAGTGTCCAGCCTCTAGTTCCACACACAATTTTATTTTCAACCTCTATACTGTTATTTTGTAAAAACTCAATATTTTTTATATTATTTTGTATTAAAAAATTTTCCATACTAGCTTTAGTAGTCCACCAATAATCATGATTTCCTTTAAGAATTATTTTTTTTCCAGGAAGAGAATTTAGGTATTCAAAATCTTTTAAAGTATCTCTTAAATGCATTGCCCAAGAGAAATCACCAAGTAGCAATACGGTGTCTACATCCTTTACTTTTTCAAGCCAATCGTGCTTTATCTTCTCTTCATGATTTTCCCAATTACTTCCGAAAATATTCATAGGTTTCGGTTCATTAAATGATAGGTGTAAGTCCGCAATAACATAAATAGACATAATGCTTTCTCCCTTCCTGTCAGACTTTTTTTACATCATGCGTACGCTTGATTTTTTCTAAATGTAAGCAAGTTTGTTAACTCTCCTTTTGTCTTTTTTACCTTTTGTGCTTTTTCTTGCTCTATCTGTTTACGTTGTTTATCTGCCATAGTCTCACAAATGGCCTTTTGATAAGTAAAGTGTGTATCTTGAGCAATTTTATTCCAATTATATGTGTTCCTTACTTTTGCCTTAGCCTTTTTTGTAATATTTGCACATAATTGAGGATCAAATAAAAGTTCTAATATAGAATCCGCAATCGAATTACTATTTCCAGCATAAGTTTTCATTCCAGTTTCTCTGTGATCAACTATTTCATTTAGTCCCCCTATATCTGAAACAACTACTGGGACTTCTGCAAGCATAGCCTCTAGTGCTACTATTCCAAATGGTTCATATGTGCTTGGAAAGACTGAAATATCAGCAGCTTTGTACATTTTTCCAACATCCTTTCCATTCATATATCCTGCAAAGCATACCTTATCTCTTAATCCTAAAGCACATACTTCTTCTTTTAGTTCGTCTATCATTCCACCCTTTCCTGCAATTACAAGCTTTGCGTCATGATAATGTTCTAAAATTTTAGGCATTGCTCCAATTAAATATTGAACTCCTTTTTCATATACAAGTCTTCCCATGAATAAAATCATTTTTTCATTATCCATGGCATATCTTCTTCTGAAGTCATAATCTCTTTCAATTCCTGAGTAATTTGTTAAATTTACTCCATTTGGAATAACGTTTATTTTTTCAAAAGGTAAGCCAAATAGCCTCTGTAATTCATTTTTCATGTAATTACTATTAACTATAACTTCTGTTGACTCATATGTTAACATCCATTCTGTATCATTTATATACTTTTGCACATTATCTCTAATACCACTGTTTCTACCTGCTTCTGTAGCATGTATCGTTGAAACTATAGGCAAACTATATGCTTGTTTTAATGTTTTTGCAGCATATGCAACAAGCCAATCATGTGCATGTATTACGTCAAAATTTCCTTCCTTTGTTATTATTTCTGCAGCCTTTGCAACCATATTAAAATTCATTTGCATTACCCAATCGATAAAATTATTTGGATTTATCATAAAATTATCAACTCTATATACTTTTACTCCTTTATCTAATTCATAATATGGTGCATCTTGGTCTCTGTAAGTTACAACTGTTACATCATGTCCATCCTTTATAAGTCTTTTAGACAAATCATTTACAACTCTTGCTATTCCTCCTACTACTCTTGGTGGATATTCCCATGTCAACATTAAGATTTTCATCTTTTTTCTCCCTTCTTTTTGTCTTCTTCTGTTATTATTTTTTATTATATTACATTTTATACAAATGAATTTAAAAAGTAAAGAGTTTTTTTGAAATTTTTTGTCATTTTTAATCTTATTATATCTTAATAAAATCTGCATGGCAAAAATTGTAATTATTTCTTATCCTTTAGACCTCTTTTCATCCTCTTGATTCAATTTCTTACTAATATATTTCATAACTGAAATAACCTTAGAATAATCCATTCTCTTTGGTCCAATAATTCCAATTGTTCCCATATCCTTATTTCCAACCTTATGTCTAAAAGTTACCACACTAAAGTCTTTAAGTTCATCTTTTTCATTTTCCTCTCCAATATAAACATTAATATCCTCAGCAAATCCAGAATTTAGCATGTCCTCCATAAGCTCTCGTCTGTCTAGAATATTCATAAAATTCTTTGCTACTTGAAGACTATTAAATTCTGGTAAATCTAACTCGTTCCTTGCACCTTCTAAATAAATTTGTGAATCTTGAAATAAAACTTTTTTTATTTGAGTAATTATCGGCTTAATAACTTTGACCATATCTTCCATCTCTTCAAATAGATATTCTTCAAGTGGTCTGTCTATTTTCTTTATTGGCTCTCCTTTCAATTTATTATTAAATACATAGTTTAGGGTTTCTATCTGTTTTTCATTTACATCTTCATCAAATTTTATTATTGTCTCTTTTACCATTCCCGTATCTGTAATAATAATTGCAAGAAGCATTTTTTCTCCAAGCATTACAAATTTTATCTCTTGAATTATTTGGTCATCTGCTTTTGGACCTATTGTAACTGTTGTGTAATGTGTTATTTCAGATATTGTATTTGCAGTAATTTTTGTTAAGTCCTCTATTTCATGAACTTTAGTTTCCAGTTTATTACTTATATATTTTACTTCTTCTAAACTTATATTATCATCTTTTAAAAGTTCATCTACATAGTACCTATATCCTTTGGCAGATGGAACTCTTCCGCTTGATGTATGAACTTTTTCTAAATATCCGTTTCTATCTAAATCGGCCATTTCATTTCTAATTGTAGCACTACTACAGCTTAAATCATATTTGTTAGATATTGAATTAGAACTTACTGGCTCTGCTGTGTTTATATACTCTTCTACTATTGCTTGTAAAACTTTCTTTTTTCTATCGTCTAACATGATTTGATTCCTTCTTTCATTATATTATTAACTATAGTTAAACACTTAAAACTTAAAATCTATTTCAAAAATCTTTGTAATATATTTGCGCACATTTTAGAAGCTTTTTCTAAGTATTGCTCAAATGTTATATTATTATTTCCATCTGGTGTATCTGATATTCCTCTTATTATTATAAAGGGAATATTACATAATTTGCAAACTTGAGCTATGGCTGCTCCTTCCATTTCTATTGCATCAGCTTTAAATTTTTCTCTTATCTTTTGTTTCATTTTAATATCTGTACAGAATATATCTCCTGATGCAATTGTTCCAATCTTTATCTTTGACTCATCTTTATTTATTGAGTTTACAACACTCTCCATTTTATTTATTAATTCTGGACTACTTTCTATTTTCATTCCTACATTACTTATATATCCTTTTGGGTGGCCAAATGCTGTTATATCAAAATCATGTTGTACTACTGTTTTTCCTATTACAATATCTCCTATGCCCAATTCATTATTTGCAGCAGCCGCTGAACCTATATTTATAATACTACCTACTTCAAATTTATCTATTAAGATTTGTGTTACTCTTGCGGCATTTACCTTTCCTATTCCTGCTTCTACTAATATTACTTTTTTATCATTAATCTTTCCTTCAAAAAATTTAAGTTCATATACATTTATCTGTTTTATACTTGTCATTATTTTTTTTATTTCTATCATCTCTTCGTTCATTGCTGCTATAACTCCAATTCTAATCATAATATCCTCCCTATTTTTCATAAATATCTAATAGTTCCCCATATTAATTAATTTATATTGACTAATTGTTTTTAAAACATAAAAAGCACCCCTAATATAAATTTTTCATTTGTTCAATATAGAAAACTTATATTATAGGTACCTTTCTTTTAGCCCATTGTGATAAGCCATAAAATCCTATTTCTTTAAAATATTTAAAAATCCCTTAAAAGAAATTTCTTGATGTAAAAATTCATTTATCTCGTTTTCAACTTTTTGTTGATATGGTGTAAGTTCTAATTTTATTGGAGCTGTTAAATCTATTTCTTGGAATAAAAATTCTTTAACCTTTGACCAAAATCCTTTCTTAGTCATAGCTTTGTCAGCTGAAATTGGTCTAAATATTTCAGAATTATTTCCTTCAAAATTAGAATTTCCAAGTGTATCCTGGTTCGTATTTACTTTGTTGAATTGTTCACCTACTCCGTTTACTCCATTGTCAAAATAAGATGTACTATCATTTCCTTCGTAGCTAACTCCACCAAACACGTTCGATTTTTCTCCATCTCTTCCTAGTTCTATCATTATCTTTTCCTCCTTTGTATTTTATTAAAAATACTTATTTATTTTATACTACACTTTACAATTTTTATCAATAGATTTTTTTATTTTTTATATTACTTTTTCATTACATAAATATTACATTTTTATTACATTCGCAAGTAAGTTACATATTGTATTTTACCATGTTATCTATTCACATTTCCTTAAATTCTCAATTATCTTTTCCTTATCCATTTTTTGACCAATAAATACCAATTTTATTATTCTGTCTCCAACTTCATCATCCCAACCTTCTAAAATTGATGGATCTTTTTTTATCATTTCATCTAATTCATTTTTTGGTGCTGTTGCAAGCCAATATCCAGCTTCAGAAATTGAGGATTGTTTTCCTGCTTGCTCAAAAATGTATGACATTTCGTCATCGTCAGTAAACCATACCAAACCTTTACATCTAATAACATTTCTAGGTAACTTTTCTACAAAATCTTTAAATTTTTTTTCATCTATTGGTCTTCTTGAAGTATATACAAATGTGGATATTCCATATTCTTCAGCTTCTCCTTCATCATGATGATGTTCATGGTGATGATTATGATCATCATCTTCATGTTCATCACTATCTTCTTCATTTTCCATTTCTTCTTTTTCTAACTCTTTAATCCACCCTGCAGATGTTGCAACTTCATCAAAATTAAAATTATTAGTATTTATTATTTCGCCAACATCAACATTTGAATAATTAGTTTCTATTATCTTTGCAGTAGGTTGTAATTTTTTTATAATTTGTTTTACCTTTGCTAGTTCTTCTTTAGATACTTCATCAATTTTGTTAAGAACTATTACGTTACAAAATTCTATTTGTTGTATTAAAAGACTTGCTAAATCCTCATCATCTATGTCTTCTGCTACCAAATCATCTCCACAACCAAATTCAGTAGCTAATCTAAGTGCATCTACAACTGTTACAACATTATCTAACCTGCATATTTTTGGAAGACCATATTGCATTGTTGAATCTGATAAAACAGTTATTGTTTGTGCTATTGGCATTGGTTCACATATTCCACTGGCTTCAATTAGAATATAATCAAATTTTCTTGTTTTAATTATATCTACAATTTGATTCATTAAATCTGCCTTTAAAGTACAACATATGCATCCATTTGACAATGGTACTACATTCCCTTTGTCTTCTTCTTTAATAAATCCTCCATCTTTTATTAATTTTTCATCTATATTAATCTCTCCTATATCATTTACTATAACAGCAACTTTATATCCTTCTTGGTTTGTTAATATATGATTCATTAAAGTTGTCTTTCCTGCTCCCAAATACCCTGTAAGTACGGTAATTGGTACTATTTTATTTTTCATATTAAAATCCCTTCCTTTTACTTTTTTATTAACCTAAACAGTAGAGTAGTCCTCATAATCTTTTTAAGACTATAAGGACAGTTTATCGTGACATTACTTACTTTTTTATAATTTACTGTTCATATTGTAATCCATATAAGCTATATAACCATTGCATATAATTAAATACATCTAAAGTTTCTGGCATTCCATAATCTGTGCCAAAAGTATCAACAGATATTGAAGATATTTTTACATCTTCCACCGGAGTTGAGACTTCTGCTTCATCAGTTGATGCTTCTTCTGCGTTTTCACCCTCTGTGGTCTCATCTTGGTTGGCCTTAACCTCAACATTTGCTATAGAATTGATAACATCCATCCCTTCTATTACTTTACCAAATCCTGCATATTTTCCACTTAACCCTGTATAATCATCTGTGGTCATAATAAAGAATTGTGAACCTCCTGAATTATATGATTCTTTTGCAAGTGTTGATGAATATGAAGTATAGTCAGATCTTGCCATTGCAATTGTTCCTGCTGTTAGATTTAGATTATTATTTTCATATCCATTATCTGCAAATTCTCCTGTAATACAATATTCTTTATCATCTGCTGAGTCTTTTTCTATATCTTTATTTAAATCACTAAGTTTTGGAAGTCCAGTTCCATCACCATTTGGGTCTCCACCTTGTATCATGAATTCTTTTATTACTCTATGAAATTTTAGCCCGTTATAAAATCCATTATTAGCAAGTTTTACAAAATTAGCTACTGTCTGTGGAGCTAAATCTGGATACAACTCTATCTTTACAGTCCCATAGTTTTCTACTTCCATCGTTACTATAGGATTTTGTACATTTTGTGTAGCTTTTTTATAGTATCCATAGCAAATTGCTCCTATTAATGCAATTATTAAAACTATTACTATTATTTTACAAATTAAACTTATTTTCTCAATTTTCATTTTATCTCTTCCTTGTATAAATTATATTTAGGTTTTTTAGTAAAGGTATACCTATACACCTTTTTTAAGCTAATATATTATCAAATACAAATTGTTCTTGCATTCTTTTTAAGGACCTTTTTATATTTTTAGCTCTTACCTCCCCAATTCCTTCTACTTTGTCTAAATCTTCTAAACTTGCACTAATTATGTGCTCAAGTGATCCAAAGTCTTGTACTAGGTTTTCTACAATATTTGATGGCATTCTTGGAATTTTATTTAGAATTCTATATCCTCTAGGGTAAACATTGACCTCTTCATAATTTTCAAAACTTTCATATCCTAATATTTTAGCAAAATTCATTTCTTTTAATAGCTCTTCATATTCGAGATTTGCAAGTTCTTCTACCATTTTTTCTGGTGAAATATTATCTTTTAGAGCATAATCTTTTACAATAAGCATTTCTTCTTTTTCTATTCCACCTATTAATTGTTCTAGTTGCATACTAACCAATCGTCCGTCCTCACCTAATTCTGCAACTTGCCTTTGAATTTCTTCAACAATTTGCATTACCATTTCTGCTCTTTGAACTACACCAATTACATTATCCAATGTTACAATATCGTTAAATTCATATTCATTTAAAATATTTAGTTTGCTGTCAAATACTTTTTTGTATTTTTCTAATGTTTTTATTGCTTGATTTGCTTTGTTTAAAACTACTTCAGTATCTTCTAAAATGTAGCGTTCATTTTCTTTAAATATTGTAATAATGTTTCTTCTTTGAGAAATGCTAATTACAAGTTCTCCTGTTTGTTTTGCGGTTCTTTCTGCAGTTCTATGTCTTGTACCAGTTTCTATTGTCGTTATTTCACTTGATGGAATAAGCTGTGCATTTGCATATAATATTTTTTTCATGTCCTCACTTAATACTATTGCGCCATCCATCTTGGCAAGTTCATATAACTTTGATGATGAATAGTCTTCATTTATAAAAAAACCACCATCTACCAATTTGTGTAATACTTCATCATTGTCTGTAAATAATATTAATGCTCCTGTCCTTGCTTTCAGTATGTTATCCAATCCTTCTCTTATTGTTGTTCCTGGAGCTATCTTTTTTAATATATCTAGTATTTTGTCATTCTTTTTTTGTCTCAATTTATTATGCTCCTTCCTTTTTTGTACTTTATTATATTATAACAATTTTTTTTGACTGTCAATGTGTTTTATAGAAAATATTTAAAAAAGTTAATATTTAAGGTTTTAAAATTGTAAGGTAGTCTAAAGAATATAGAAAAAGTCAGCTTGTGCTGACATTTTAATTATAAATATATGATATTATCTTTACTCTGTTAAATACTTTTGTATTTATTGTGATGTTATCCTCTATTTTTATATGAATATAATCTTTCTTTGGAATTTCTAAGGTCTGTAAATCAATTTAATAAAAGATAGTATTTCCTTTATTTAATTTTTCATAACAATGTCTACATACTGGTATATATTTTGCGTCTCCAATTTCTATATCACAATTTTTCTTGCCTTTATAATACGAAAATATAGCATTATCATTTTTGCATACCTCACAAATTGAAGTCATCATCTTAACATTATCAGAAATACACAATAAATCTCCCATTTTTCCAAATGGCTTTTTCTCTGCTGTCAAATTCAGTCCTGCTATGTAAAATTTTTTCCCTTTAGTTGCTAAATTTTCAATTGTATCAATATTTCCCTTAAGGAATTGAAACTCATCTATAAAAAATACATCTGTATCATAATCTTCTAGTTCCTCTATTTTTTCAATATTAATTGCATTAATTTTTCTTCCATTTCTTGACGCAACTAACGTTTCACCTGCCCTGTCATCTATTTTGGGCTTAAACATCATTGCTTTTTTCCCTGCAATTTGGTGTTTTGTAAATTCATTTATAATTTGTTCACTCTTACCACATTTCATCGGTCCAGAAAATACATTTATATCTCCCATTTTATTAAGTTTCACTCCTTTGTAAGTCAAAAATTATATTTTTTTATTTAACATTTTTAATTAATACTGTTTTTCTTAGTGTTGAGCTTGAATTGCAGTTATAGCAACAACTCCGACAATATCTTCAACTGAACACCCTCGAGATAAATCATTTACAGGCTTTGCTATTCCTTGGCATAATGGTCCATACGCCTCTGCTTTTGCTAACCTTTGTACTAGCTTGTATCCAATATTTCCTGCATCTAAGTTTGGAAATATTAAAACATTTGCATTACCTGCTATATTACTTTCTGGGGCTTTTGACTTCGCAATTTCTGGCACTATTGCACTATCTAATTGCAGTTCTCCATCTATTGCTAATTCTCTATTTTTTTCTTTTGCTAAATTTGTTGCATCAAGCACTTTTTGTGTCAAATCCGATTTTGCACTTCCATATGTAGAATATGAAAGCATTGCAACTTTAGGCTCTTTCTGAACTAGGCACTTAAAACTTTCCGACGACGAAATAGCAATTTCTGAAAGTTCATCTGCTGTTGGATTTACATTTAATCCGCAATCTCCAAATACAAACGTTCCATTTTCTCCATATTTACAATCCGGAACACACATAATAAAAAATGCTGAAACAAGTTTTGTACCTGGTGCTGTCTTTAGGATCTGAAGAGCAGGTCTTAATGTATCTGCTGTAGAATGACAAGCTCCTGAAACTAATCCATCTGCTATTGATTTTTCATCTTTTAACATCATCATTCCAAAATATATTGGGTCCAAAATTAATTTTTTTGCCTCTTCTAATGTCATCCCTTTCGATTTTCTTAGTTCATAAAGTTCTTTAGCATACTGTTCCCTTTTAGAATATTTTTCTGGATTTATTATTTCTACATCTGATAAATCCACTTTATATTTTGTCGCATCTTCATTTATCTTTTCTTGTTTTCCAAGTAGAATTATTTTTGCAAATCCTTCTTTTTTAACTTTTTCGGCTGCCATAAGTACTCTTTTATCTTCTGACTCTGGAAGTATTATTGTCTTTATATTTTTTTTTGCCCTTTGTTTTGCATCTTCTATAAATGACATTTATTTTGCCTCCTTAATTTTTTCTTATATTATATATTTAAACCCTAAAAAACACAAGCTTTTTTTAAAATTTAGTTACAACCACTCTATCATTTTCATACAGATCTTTCTTACAATACGTACCATTATAGATTTTTGCATGTTCTATAATATCACATACTTTCTTTTTTTGATCATACCCTATTTCCAAGCAAATATATCCGCCTTTCTTCAAAAATTTAACCCCCTCTTTAACAATTTCTTTATAAAAGTTTAGACCATTTTTCCCTCCATTTAAAGCAATTATCGGTTCTTTTTGAACATCCTTTGGCAAGTTTTTTATATCCATTGTTGGAATATATGGTGGATTTGAAACAATAATATCATATTTTCTATTTTTCAATTTTATAAACATATCTGATTGAATAAATTCTATGCTTTTAGATACACCATTAAATTTAGCATTCTTTTTAGCTACTTCCAGAGCTCCAATACTTATATCCACAGCAGTGATTTTTGCCTCTTTAACATACTTTGCTAAAGAAACGGCTATTGCGCCACTACCCGTACATAGGTCAAGAATTTCTGGTCTTTCAATATTTTTGGCAATTTTTATAACTTCTTCTACAAGGATCTCTGTATCTTGTCTTGGAATTAGAACATTTTTATTGACTAAAAATTTTAGCTTCATAAATTCTTGTATCCCTGTTATGTATTGAAGTGGTTCTCCATGAATTAATCTTTTTATATTTCTTACATATTCATCTCTATCTTTTGGAGTAACTTCTTTATTGTCATAAACAATTAGATATTCCCTTGTCTTTTTTAAAGTATGTTCTAAAACTATCCTTGCTTTAACCTTTGGACTTTCTATATTTTCATTTTTTAGCATTATAACACCTTGATTCATTAATTCTTTTATTATCATAAAAATCGCCACCTTTCTTTTAATTAATTAAAACGAAAACTATTTCTTCATTTCTTCAATTATATTTGCATAATTTCTGGCCATTAAAATAGCTGTGCCTGATACCAAAATATTCGCTCCTGCAGATTTCACTTTTTCACAAGTAGCCAAATTAATTCCTCCATCGGCCTCTATATCAATCTCCAAGTTATTTTCCATTATATATTTCTTCAATATACTAATCTTTTCAACCATATCCGAAATTAGAGTTTGTCCTCCCTTTCCAGGTTCAACAGTCATAATTAAACACATATGTATATATGGTAAAAACTTAAATAGCTCTTCAACTGAAGTATTTGGTTTTATTGCAATTCCAACTTTAATGTGATTTTCTTTAATCATATTTATTAACTCTATAACTTCATTCTCATCCTTGCAGGCCTCTAAATGAAAAGTTATAATATTTGGCTCAACTGATGCAAAATCATTTATAGCATTCTTTACATTTTCTACCATCAAATGAACATCTTGAGGCAAATTTGATATTCTTTTAATATATTCTGATATTTCTCTTGTTTTATCATAGGTGTTTTTTTGTACAAATTTTCCATCCATTACATCTATGTGAAAATAATCTGTTTTTGCTTTTTCCAAATTTAAAATTATTTCCGTTTCTTTACCTTTTTCTATATTTAATAGTGACGTTGAAATTTCTGTCATAAAAATCCATCCTTTCAATTTTTAAATAAAGTGGTATGAAACAACAAGTTAATTCATACCACTTTCTATATAGACTTATTATTGTAAGTTTCTTTTATTCTATTGTAACCTTATCAGTAGTATTCAAGTTTATATCTTTAGTCGACTTCAATACATCGTCCACATAAACTTTAACCGTTACTGTACCTTTTCCAGATATTGATTGAATTAAGCTAGTTGTTGTTGGGTCAATTGAATCGTTATAAACTGTATCTCCTCCAACGACTATTTTAACTTTAACATTCTTTACCTTTTTAGATGCATTATTATTTGTTCCATTACCTGTAGTATTTGTTGTATTTGATGAAGAAATAGTATTATCACCTACATTTTCATATTCTACCTTTCCTCCAAGTAATGACTTAATATTTACTGTAAGAGTTGCAGATTTTGTTTCCAAAATTTTATTTACAGTAATTGTTACTGTAGAATCTTTTTCAACTTTTTCTCCTGCATTTATACTTTGTTTTAAAACTATTCCGTTATTTTTAGTCGCATCTTCTTCATATAAAACATTTACTTTTAGCCCCATATCTGTCAATGTCTTTTTAGCTTCTTCTTCACTTTTTTCTATTACAGATACAACTTCAGCTAGATCAGGTCCTTTACTTACATGAATTCGCACAATATCTCCTGCGTAAACTTTAGTTCCAGCCGTTGTTTCTTGACTTATTACATATCCTGCTTCTACCTTTTTGCTTGTTTCTTCAACAATTTCATATTTTAGTTTTGCATCCTCTAAAGCGGTTGTCGCATCTTTCTCACTCATTCCTGTAACTTTTGGAACTGTAGTTTCTTCTATTCCAAGACTTACAGTAACTTTTACTGTTGATCCTTCTTTGACATTCAAGTTATCTCTGTAATTTGGATCTTGTGAAATTATATATCCTTCAGCATATTCGCTATTATATTCTTCTTTTTCAACCTCAAAAACTAATTTTCTATCTTCTACTTGTTTTTTAGCTTCTTCTTTACTTACACCTACCAAATTTGGAACTTCCGTTTCTTTGGGAACAGTAATATTTAAATATGCAAGTGTTCCTCCTAAGCTTAATGCAAATAATAAAATTATACCTATAATTATTGAAAGAGTTTTATGCTCTTTAATAAAATTATTTTTTCCATTGTGTCCTCTTGTTTTTTTAGCAGCTTCTTCTATTTCTTCTGTAGATATTTTTTGTGTTGGAGAATCTTCGGTATAGTCATCATTATCTACAAAATCACCTTCTGGGTCTTTTAATGCTTTATTTAAGTCATATAGCATAGCAGTAGCACTTTGATAACGTAGACTCGAGTCTTTTCTCATAGCTTTTAAGATTATATCGTTTAATGCGTTAGGAACTTTTTCATTTATTTCGATTGGTTCTATTGGTTCTTCCTGCATATGCTTTAATGCTACTGAAACAGGAGTATCTGCATCAAAAGGAACCTTTCCTGTTAACATTTCGTACATAACCACACCTAAAGAGTATAAATCAGATTTAGCATCCGTATATCCACCCCTTGCATGTTCAGGTGAAAAATAGTGTACAGACCCAATTGTCGTTCCAAAGGCTGTCATTGTTGAGTTTGAAACTGCTTTTGCTATTCCAAAATCTGTTACCTTTGCTATTCCGTCTTCTGTTATTATTATGTTGTGAGGTTTTATGTCTCTATGTACAATATTATTTTTATGTGCTACATCTAATGCAGATGCTATTTGAATTGCAATATTTACCGACCATTTCCATGGAAGTGGGCCCTCTTCTTCTACAATTATTTCCTTTAAGGTCTTCCCACGAATAAGTTCCATTACAATATAATAAAGATTTCCTTCTCTCCCAACATCATACACCGATACTATATTAGGATGGGTTATACTAGCTGCAGCTTGTGCTTCAACTTCAAATCTTTTTATAAATTCTTCATCTGTTGTAAATTCATCTCTTAGTATTTTTACTGCTACAAATCTGTTTAGAACATGACATTTAGCCTTGTATACCATGGCCATGCCACCATTTCCTATTTTCTCTATAATTTCATATCTGTTTCCTAATAATCTTCCCTCTAAATTCATTTTTACATTCCTTTCCTTATGAATGTTTTTTTATAAGTTTTTTATTGTAATTATAGTTATATTATCTAGACCACCATTTTTATTTGCTAAATCAACCAATTCTTTTGGTGCAGTTTCAAAATTTGCTTTAACTAAATCAAAAATATCTTGCACCTTTACCATATTAGTTAATCCATCTGAACATATAACTAGGGTATCTTCTTTCATAAATCCTCTAACCATAACATCTGGCTCAACAAAAGCGTTGCATCCTAAAGCCTTCATAAGCATATTCTTTTTTGGGTGAACCTCCGCTTCTTCATTCGTAATGGTCCCTTCTTCAACCAACTTTTGTACATAACTATGGTCTCGAGTCAATTTTCTTATTATGTCTTTTCTAATTCTATAAATTCTACTATCTCCCACGTGTCCAATGTATGCTCTATTTCTATATATTAAACATACCTCTAAAGTTGTTCCCATTCCTTCATATTCCTTATTTTCTAAAGCTTTTTCATAAATCACCATATTTGCATATTCCATACTGCTTGCTATCAATTGTATTAGACTTTCTTTGTCCTTTGGAGTATCATTTATATTGTTTTCTATATAACTTTTTGTACATGTTACAGCAGTCTTACTTGCAACTTCTCCCGCATTACATCCGCCCATTCCGTCTGCTAATATAAAAATTTGTATGTCATTAAATTGATCATTTGTTATATAATACGAATCCTGGTTTATTTCTCTTGCCTTTCCTACATCGGACTTAGCATAGGCCTTTACCATAGTTTCACCTCTTCTCGTTTTTTTATCAACTATGTTATACCATAACTTAAGTTTTTTTTCAATATTTTTTTCTATATTTTCTTAAACTCATAACTTAACCATTAAGAACTAGTTACCCTTTCACAATAAAAATCTTAATAAAGATAAGCATGACAGCACCAGGAACCCCCAAAATACCAACAATTAAAGAAGTCCAAATATTAATTCCTATATAAAAATTTCCAAAAGCCCCACTTATGCAATTAATAACAAAAATCAATATTCCACCTAAAAAGGAATTGGCAATAAGTTTCATTATCTTCTTTATGGGTAATACCAAAATTCGCCCAAAAACAAAAATAAAACCAATACAAAGTAAAAAAATGATAATATTCTGTCCCATAACTCTTCTCCCTCTTTATAAAAACACTAGCAAAAAATACCTTATCTATATATCAAATAATTATAAAACACTTTTTATAATTTTACAAAAAAATTT
>CANQFW010000007.1 GCA_947599995.1 uncultured Clostridia bacterium | reverse complement strand
GAATTTGTTTAAAACTTTTATTATTTTTTCGCGCTTTCTTGATCTACTTCTACTACTTGTATTTCTTCTATTTCTACAGGATAAACACTAACTTTCTTTTTGTCTTTTCCTTTTCTTTCAAATGTTACTATTCCGTCTACTAATGCATATAGTGTATCATCACTACCAATCCCAACATTAGTTCCAGGATGTACATTTGTTCCCCTTTGTCTTATTAGAATATTTCCTGCTAGAACAAACTGACCATCAGCTCTTTTAACACCAAGACGTTTAGACTCACTGTCTCTACCGTTCTTAATGCTACCTTGACCTTTTTTATGAGCCATGTTTTCTCACTCCTTTCAGGTTTTAATTTATATACCGTTTAACTTATTTAACTTTATTTTTAGTTCTAAGTTTTACTCTGCTTTTGCGTCAGCAACTTCTTTTTTAGTTTCAGCTTTTTTAGCTGCAGCTTTTTTAGCAGATGTTTTAATTGATGTTATTTCAATTTTAGTATAAGGTTGTCTATGTCCTTGTTTTGTTCTTTCATTTTTCTTAGCTTTCATCTTAAATACGATGATTTTTTTATGCTTACCATGAGAAACAACTTTACCTTCAACACTAACACCTTTTACATAAGGATTTCCAACTTGTACTTTTCCATCATCAGATACTAATACTACATTGTCAAATGTTATTTTTTTTCCTTCTTCAACATCTAATTTTTCAAAGAAAACTACATCTCCTTCTGCTACTTTGTATTGTTTTCCACAACTTTCAATTATTGCGTACATTTAAAATGCACCTCCCTTATTTGTATACTCGCTAATCCTTTGATAAAGGTAGTTGATGTTTCACAACCTTTTGGAACCTTGACTAAGCGGATTACAGTTAAATATTTTATCATATATTGTATGGGTTGTCAATTGATATTTTCAAATAAATTAATTTTTTAGACTTTTTATTAAAAATATATATTAAAATTAATCATTTAAAATACAGTTATTAGTGAAAATTTATTAAAAAAAACGTCCAATATACTTTAATATTGAACGTCCATTTTTTATTTAGCGTAATCTACAACTCTTCTCTCTCTTATAATATTAACCTTTATTTGTCCTGGGTAATCCATTTCATCTTCTATTTTCTTAGAAACATCTCTTGCTAAAACTACCATTTGATCATCTGTTATTTTTTCTGGCTTAACAATTATTCTAACTTCACGTCCTGCTTGTATTGCATAAGATTTATCTACTCCATCAAAAGAATCTGCTATTGATTCTAGGGTTTCAAGTCTTTTTATGTATGCTTCTAATGTTTCCCTTCTTGCTCCCGGTCTTGATGCTGAAATTGCATCTGCTGCTTGTATTAGAACCGCTTCCATAGTTTGTGGCTCAACATCTCCATGATGAGCTTCTACAGCGTTTATAACTAAAGGATTTTCTTTATATTTTTTTAATATATCTACTCCTATTTGTACATGAGTTCCTTCCATATCATGATCTAATGCCTTTCCTATATCGTGAAGTAACCCTGCGCGTCTAGCGCGTTTTGCATCTAATCCTAATTCTTCAGCCATTATTCTTGCTAAATTTGATACTTCTATTGAATGACTCAATACATTTTGTCCATAGCTTGTTCTATATTTTAATTTACCTAGCAATTTAATAATGTCCGGATGAAGATTGTTGACTCCTGTTTCTAAAGCTGCTCTTTCACCCTCTTCTTTGATAATTTGAGATAATTCTTCTTTTGCCTTTTCTACCATCTCTTCTATCTTTGCTGGATGTATTCTTCCGTCATCGATTAATTTTTCTAAGGCAATTCTTGCAACTTCTCTTCTTAATGGATCAAATCCTGATAATATTACTGCTTCTGGTGTATCATCAATTATTAGATCAATCCCCGTAAGAGTTTCTAATGTTTTTATGTTTCTACCCTCTCTACCTATTATTCTACCTTTCATCTCATCTCCTGGAAGATTAACTATAGATACTGTTGTCTCAGAAGTATGGTCTGCTGCGCATTTTTGAACTGCATAACTTATTATCTCTTTAGCATTCTTATTTGCTTCCTCTTTAGCCTTTTGATTTAAATCTTTTATTAGCTTAGCCTTTTCAGTTGTTATTTCAGTCTCCATTTGACTTAATAGAAAATCTTTTGCTTCTTCTGTACTAAGTTCTGCAATTCTTTGAAGTTCTTCAAGTTGTTTATTATACAATTCCTGAATTTCTCCTTTTTGATTTTCAATTGTTTGATGTTCTTGCTCTATAGCTTTTTCTTTCTTTTCTAGAGTTTCTGTACGCCTGTCCAAATTTTCCTCTTTTTGAATCATTCTTGACTCTTGCTTTTGTACTTCGCTTCTTCTTTCCTTAATCTCTTGATCAAATTCTTTTCTGCTATTCATAATCTCTTCTTTAGCTTTGAAAATTTCTTCTTTTTTCATATTTTCTGCTTCTACTTTTGCTAAATCCACTAATCTTTTGGCCTCTTCCTCTGCGCTTCCGATTTTAGATTCAGCAACTTTTTTTCTTGAAATTGTTCCTATAACAAATCCTAAAATTACTGAGATTAAGAAAGTTGCGAATATGATTAAAGAATTCATAATCATACACCTCTTTCTTATTAAATTTTCAATGTGCGAATAAATATATATATTAAAACTCATCTTTTATTTTATTAGATATATTTTTCTACTTTTATAGTATACATTTATTATTACAAACTGTCAAGAGGTAACATATTAAAAAAACAAAATTTGAATAATAATTTTAATTAATTCATATATATTTTATATAATATTTAAACTTAAGTTATACTTAATGCTAATAAAGTTTATCAAAAATAGATTGAAAGGTGACAAATATGATATTATTTAAACATGATAATACTACTCTTAAAAATTCCAAGGTAAAACATTTATTAAATATTAAATCATACATCATGTCATTTGCTTTTCTTACATTTACCTTATGCCTTTTAATATTTTCTTCAAGTAATTTATCCGCTTCTAAAAAAGGACTTAGCTTATGGGCAAATTCTGTAGTTCCATCCCTATTTCCTTTCTTTGTTGCAACAGAGTTATTATCGCAAACTCAAATGCCTTATTGGCTTGGGAAGTTATTTAACAGGATTATGAAGCCTTTATTTAATATTAGAGGTGAAGGAAGTTTCGCCCTTATAATGGGATTAATTAGTGGATATCCAGTTGGAGCTAAAATAGCTACAAATTTTAGAAAAAATAATGTTTGCTCTAAAGAAGAATGTGAAAGAATATTGAGCTTTACTAATAATTCGGGGCCATTATTTATTGTTGGCACAGTTGGAATAAGCATGTTTGGCAGCTCAACTATAGGTTTTTTATTGTTAATTACCCATGTACTTAGCGCTCTTACTGTAGGGTTTATTTTTAGATTTTGGAAGAAAAATTCTTCAACGACATACGAGAATAATGCTTTTAATAATTTCAACAAGAAAAAAATAGGATTATCTAATTTAGGTGAATCATTAAGTAGTAGCATATCTAGTAGTATTTCTACCATCCTTGTAATTGGCGGATTTGTTGTATTGTTTTCTGTTATAATTTCAATTTTAAAAGTAAGTAATTTTTTAAGTATTCTAGTTAAAACCTTTACCCCATTTTTTAACATCATGAATATACCAGCTAGCTTTATTGCTCCATTAATTACAGGTCTGTTTGAAATTACTAATGGAATTGCTTCAATTGCTAGCATAAATATAAAAGCAATTTCCATTAATATAATATTAACATCTTTTTTATTAGGACTTGGAGGTTTATCTATATTCTTTCAAGTATTTAGTATAACATCTAAATCTGACCTTTCCATTAAGCCCTATATATACGGGAAAATTTTACATGGAATATTTGCTGCTATCTATACATTTAGTTTTATTAAATTTTTTCCAGTATTTAATTTAAATTTATAATTTTAAATTAAATGTTCTTTTTTAGAGCTTAGGCAATATTATTAAAAAAGTATATTTAAGAGAAAAGGAGGTTTGTTATGGATAAAAATTTTTCAGACTATCAAACAGGGTTCTCACCATATAACAACACACAAGGTGGTATGGATTTGAATGATATGTATAAAGATCCTATGTTTAATCCTATTATGCAGTATGAACAGGCATACAGTTATTATAAATATTTGTGCATTCAAATGGATTATAAAATTAAGTGTAAAGAGTATGAGAATTTGTGTCAAAATAATAATAGATCATCTTCAAATGATAAATAGTATAATGAAGACTTGTTCAAAAAACGAGTCTTTTTTTATACTTTAGGAAAGTCATCGTTGAAAATTATAAATTTTCCTTAAAACATAATTATAATGTTTTTTTTATTAAAATACAATAATTTAACTATTTTCGTCAAAAAAGTAGACATAAACAATTGATTTACTTTGTAAAATATGGTACAATAAAGTTTAATAGTTATTTAAAAGTCGAAATAAGTAAAAATTACAATTATTATTCTGATAAAATTTAATAAATTTAATTTTTACTTATTTGTACTTTAGAAAGGAACGAGATTTGAAATGAAAAAAGTTTTATTAAATAAATTTTTTCTAGATAAAGAAAAAGACATAATAATTAGTATATATCAAGAAAATCCAGATGAAGTAACATATGTACTTGAAACTCCAAATCATAATACTGGGAATCTAATAACCAACCTAGCAAAGTTATGTGGTCAAGAGACAGTAAAAGACGAAAACGACATGAAAATATTAACAGGCGTTATTCCTGCAAGTATTAATGGGGATAACAAAACAGTTTACATTTTCAGATTAGGTGGAATAAAAATAGCTAATATATATGAAGACGGAAATGTAGAGATAAAAGCTAAAATTCCTGCAATAGCTAAAACATTAATGTCACAAACAAAAGAATATATACTTCCAATTGAAAAGACAATTGTTAAATCATATATTTTAAAAAAATCTAAATTTAGAACAGATTTGCATACACACATGAATGCAAATCTATGTCCAGATGTATTAATAGCATTAGGAATTAAACATCAATTAAGATATCCCCTATATTATATAAAAAAATTAAATTTAAAATTAAGTAAGGATCAAGAAATAGAAATATTAAAAAGAAGAAAAGTTGTTGAAGAACAGTTTAAAGATTGTAATTTAAAAGGAAAATATTTAACTAGAAAAATAGATGATAACACTTTTATTAATTTTGCAGATCTTATTTTAAACAATTTAGAAAATGCATTTTACAATATTTCAAAAATTAGAATTAGCCTAGCAATACTAAAAGATGGTCAAGCTGTTTTTACAAATCTTGAGAAATTATATATTTATCGATATGTATTCTGTAAAGGAATAGAATATGAAAATAAAATTAAATTAAGTGAAGAGAAAATAAATAAAATACCGGAAGAAGATGTAAAGAAAATACTTAAATTAATGCTAAAAGACCTTGAGAATGAAAGCTTAAAAAATATTTGTTTAAGGCAAGACAAATTTTTATGGATTGCAAGAGAATATAAAAAGCAAAATATTGATTACATAGAAATTGCAGATACTGATTTGGTTAAAGCAAATGGCCCTGCTATAAAATTGATAGAGGAAATACATCAAATAATGCCCTACATTGAAAAAGAAACAGGTGTAAAAATAAGATTTCTAGCTGCAATGAGAAGAGTTCCTTTAACAATAATAAAAGACCAAATTATAGGAGGAAACTATTTAAGAGATAACTTGGATGTTTTAAAGGCAATTGCCAAAAGTCCTTATGTTGTTGGTAGTGATTTTATAGGCGAGGAAATAAACGATATTCTTGATTTAAAACCTGCTATAAAAGAGCTAGTAGAATATGTAGATGAAGTTGATAAAGATTTTACTATAAGAATACATGCTGGTGAAAACGACAGTTTGAGAGATAATGTATCCAAATCAATACAATGCATAAAAGATTCATTAAAACCAAATCAAAAAATGCCAAAAATAAGATTAGGTCATGGACTATATACTGCTGACTTAAATTCAGAAGAAGGAAAAAAATTATTAGAAGAATTAAAAGATTCAAAGATAATCTTAGAATTCCAATTAACTTCAAATGTTAGATTAAACAATTTAAGCAATTTAAAGTTGCATCCATTAAAGACTTATTTAAAAAATGATATAAGATGCGTTCAAGGAACCGACGGATGTGGTTTTTATGGTATAGACACTATAGATGAGCAATTAGCTCTCCAAAATTTATTAGGCCTTACAGACAGTGATTTTGAAAAGATGAGAGTAGTAGAAGATGAAGTTGTTGAAGCAAGTAAAAAATACTTTGAAAGAAAATCCAAAGAATTTGAAAAATTTTTAAATGGTAGAACAATTAAAGAAGCACTATCTGCTCTAGAAAATAAAAACCATGAAAAAAGTAAAACTAACACTATACAAATGAGAGTAAATAGCAATATTGAAGTCGAAGATATTTTAAAAGAAAAGATAAAACAACTTCCAGAAAATAAGGTCCCTATAGTAATTGCAGGCGGAAGTTTTAATATAAAAGGTAGAAAAACACATGTAACTGAAGAAGGAAGAAAGCTTTTAGAACAACTAATTAAAAGAATTGATTCTGAAAAAGCATATTTTGTTATAGGCCATAAAATGGAAGGATATGAAAGAGAAATTATAAAATTAAGCAAAAACTTAAGTAAAAATTTTGAAATAGATGCTATTATTCCTAAAATGATTTCTAAAGAGGAGTCTGATAAATTATTAACAAATGACTTAAATGGAATTAGAGTATCCATAGAAAGTGATGAAATGGGAATATATAAAAGCTTTAATTACGAAATTTTTGAAAGAAGGAATTCAGTAGTAATGGCTTTTGATGGAAATTGGCCTGTATCTAATTTGGTCCAAGAAGCAAAAAATGGAAAAGGAAAAGCAAAGATATATGTTAACGAAGAAACTCCTATTTTGTCAGATAAAGCTAAAACTTTAAGTGGATATGTTATTCCGTTTAACATAAAGGAGAATATTATTGATAAGATTTTAGCTGATAATCCAGAAATTGTAGAAAAGAGTAGTTAATAAGTTATAGTACATAAAAACATTGCCTCATCCTATAGTAAAATTTAAGATTATGTGATATACTTCTAAAAAATTGTTCTATTTATTCCAAATGAATAATATATTAAATAACAGTAACAAAAAATTTTAGGAGGATAAAAAACAAAGATGCACAAGAAAAAAATAATATTTTATTTAATATTCTTTATAAGTATAATGACATTTATATATTTAAGCAAAATTGTATATGAAGACATAAGTTATAAGATAAGGCAAAACAATAATGAAAGATCAGTGTATGAATTCATTGAGAATAATAGTAGCGACATTTTTACAATAAATAAAATAACATATTTTAGTAGTTGCAACGCTACTTCTAATGTAAATTCAAACTCTTCATTTAACATTTTAAACTTAGAACAATATACGGATGTAGCAATTTTTATAAATAATCATGCTGATGAAGAATTAACACTTGAAAACACACTTAAATCTGTAAAGCTTTCAAATATTACATTTGATCTAAGACCATCTATAGGAACACCCGCATTATTTTATAAAGACATAAATAAATTTGCAAAACCAGAATATGATAAAAATCAAGAAATTATTGATTCAATTGATTTTGCAGTTTCCTCTGAGGACGAAATAAGCTATGAAACTCCAATATTATATAATAACTGTGCTAACCCCATTACCTTTACATATGTAAATTCTAATATAAAAGATAATTACACATTAACTGAGAATGTATCAAATATATCTTACGATGGTTCCTTACTAAAAAAATGTAATATCACTTTAAATTCACTCGAATGTAAAATAAGTTTTGTAATTACAATTGTAAATAATTTAGATGAAACATTTACATGTCCCATTATTTTACAAATTCCTCTATCTACTGACAATTCCACTCTTTATGATGGTAGTTTGGTTTTAAAGCAAGATGTTAATTATAAATTTATAAAGCAAAGTAATAATTAATTTATTTATTATTAAAGAGCTTGCATTTACCGAACATTTATGCTATACTTTGATTAAAATACAAAAGGAAAAGGTGAAGAAATGGAACATTGGAGTGTGGAAGATTATAAAAACTTTACAAATAAAGGTACTAAAAAAACAAAATATAGAGCTAACAAAACCTCTGTAGATGGGCATACGTTTGATAGTTTAAAAGAAGCGGAATATTATCAAGAATTAAAATTAAGATTACAAGCCAAAGATATAAAAGGCTTTTGCCTACAACCTACTTTCATATTAGCTCCTGGTCTAAAATATAAAGCAGATTTTATTGTTTTTAATAATGACCAAACTTATGATGTAATTGATGTAAAAGGTTTTAAAACTAAAGAATATATTACTAAAAAGAAAGTCTTTGAAGATAAATATAATTTGAAAATTACTGAAATATTCTAACTAATTCGAATAAATATTATAAAAAAGCAAATAGAAAATTCTCTACTTGCTTTTTTATATTCTAGGAAAATCATCTATTATTTGATTCCTAAGGCACTCAAAGCCTCGTTTAAATCCTTAACACCAACAATTTGAATTTTATAGTTTTCTTCTAAATACTTTTTATTATTTGCAGGAATAATACATCTCTTAAAGCCAAGCTTTTCAGCTTCTTTTAATCTTTTCTCAATCATATTAATTCTCCTAACTTCACCAGTTAGACCTACTTCCCCCATTATGACAGTATCTTTTGGTATAGGTACATTTTTAAAACTTGATGCAACAATGCAACAAACACCTAAATCAATTGCAGGCTCATTCAATTTTATTCCACCAACAACATTTAAATAAATATCTTGTCCTCCAAGCATCAATCTGGCTCTTTTTTCAAGTACTGCAACTAATACTGCAAGCCTATTATAATCAAACCCATTAGCAGTTCGCTTTGGAATTCCAAAAACGCTTTGCGAAGTTAAAGCTTGAATTTCAACAAGCATAGGCCTTGTACCTTCCATGCTAGCAATAATACCGGATCCTGACGGATTATCATCCCTTTCAGATATTAAAATTTCTGAAGGATTAGAAATTTCACAAAGCCCTTCCCCCTTCATCTCAAACATACCAATTTCATTTGTTGATCCAAATCTATTCTTAACACCTCTAATAATTCTATAAGAAAAATAACGTTCACCTTCTATATAAAGAACTGTATCAACCATATGTTCCAAAACTCTAGGTCCTGCAATTGTTCCATCTTTCGTTACATGACCGATTATAAAAGTAGTAATGGATTGGGATTTACAAATTCTCATAATTTGTGAAGTAATTTCCCTTACTTGACTTACACTACCAGCAGCTGCTGAAAGGTCTTCTGAGTACATTGTTTGAATAGAATCAATGATAACAAGCTTGGGCTTAATCTCAGTTATGGATTCATTAATTTGAGAAATATTTGTTTCACCTAAAAATAAAATATCCTCATTTCTTATTCCAAGTCTATCTGCTCTCAATTTAATTTGCTCAGCTGATTCCTCCCCAGAAACATATAAAACCTTTCCTTCACCTTGAATTTTATCACAAAGTTGAAGAATAAGTGTGGACTTGCCAATTCCAGGTTCGCCACCAAGAAGAATTAGAGAACCATTAACAATTCCACCACCTAAAACCCTATCTAATTCATCAAAACCTGTAGAGATTCGAGCAACATCTTGTCCCTTGTAAGAATTTAAAGCTTTAGCTTCATTCTTCTCTTTTATTTTTTTAACACCATTCTCCGTAACAGTTTCTACCTTCTGTTCAAAAAATGTATTCCAACTATTACAAGCTGGACATTTACCCATCCACTTGACACTTTCGTAACCACATTCATTACAAACAAATATTGTTTTATTATTAGACTTAGCCATTAATTGCTTCCTTCCATTATAAAATTATATTTTTATACCTATAAAGACCTTCATAGTAGACGTTATTACTTTAATATGCAAATTTTAACTGCACTACATGATTTTTTCCTTAATTCGAACCAAAGTATTAAGAGCATCAATAGGAGTAAGTTCGTTCAAATTAATTTTATCAATCTCCTGAGCAATTTCCGCAATTTTAAAATTAAACATATCAAATTGCCCATTAACTTGCTTTTTACTTTGCTTAGAAGAATCTTGCCCTTTATTTGCAAGTATACTCTTTCTTTCCATTGTTTTTAAAATTTCATTTGCCCTTTTAGTTACATCCTTTGGGACACCTGCTAAACGTGCAACATGAATACCATAGCTTTCATCAGTGCCACCTTCAACAATCTTTCTTAAGAAAATTATATCCTCTCCTTTTTCCTTAACAGCAATAGAATAATTTTTAATTCCTTCTTGCTTCTCCTCAAGTTCAGTCAGCTCATGATAATGCGTGGCAAATAAAGTCTTAGCTCCACATTTGGATTTATTTGCAATATATTCTGCGACAGCCCACGCAATAGAAAGACCATCAAAAGTAGATGTTCCTCTACCTATTTCGTCTAAGATTACAAGGCTTTTTTTAGTAGCTTCTTTTAAGATAGTAGCAACTTCCATCATTTCGACCATAAAAGTACTTTGCCCCATACTTAAATCATCAGATGCACCCACTCTTGTGAAAATTTTATCAACAATACCAATTTTAGCAAAACTTGCAGGAACAAAACTACCGCACCTGTGCCATAAGAGTAATAAGTGCTGTTTGCCTCATATATGTTGACTTTCCTGCCATATTTGGACCTGTTATAATGCTAAGTCTATTTTTATCTCCGTCTAGATATGTATCATTAGAGACAAAGCTTCCATGAGGCAACATCTTTTCTATTACTGGATGGCGCCCCTCTCTTATATCGATAATATCATCATTTGTAATTTCAGGTTTGCAATAATCCATATCCTCAGCAACTTGTGCAAAAGACGTTAAAACATCAAGCATTGATATCATTTCAGCAGTAATTTGAAGCCTTTGAACATTTACAGCTATTTCTTTTCTAATTAGGTTAAATGCTTCAAGCTCAAGCTTAATAACCTTTTCTTCTGCGCCTAAAATTTGGTTTTCAATATTTTTAAGTTCCTCTGTTATATATCTTTCACCATTAGTCAAAGTCTGTTTTCTGATGTACCTGTCTGGCACCTGCGATTTATATGTATTAGTAACTTCAATATAGTAACCAAAAACTTTGTTAAATCCAACTTTAAGAGATTTTATACCTGTTTTTTCTTTTTCTTCCATCTCAAGTTTCATAAGCCATGACTTTCCATCTGTTGTTGCAAGCTTTAATTTATCTATTTCTTCATCAAACCCCAGTTTAATGTACCCCCCATCTTTAGTAACCATTGGAGGATCATCAACAATTGATTTTTCAATAAGTTCATAAATATCTTGAAGTTCATCTATATTATTATAAATATATTTTAATAATTCAGAATTTGAATTTAAAAGAATTCTCTTTACTTCTGGAAGGTTCATTAATGAATTTTTAAGTGTTATCATATCACGTGGAGTTCCATTTCCATACGCCATTTTCCCAGCTAATCTCTCAATGTCATATACTTTTTTTAAGCTTTCAATTATCTCCCCTCTTAACATAAGATTATACTTTAATTCATCAACAGAATCAAGTCTACGATTAATTTCCTTTTCATCTACAAGGGGATCATTTAACCATCTTCGTAAAAGCCTTCCTCCCATAGATGTTGAAGTCTTATCTAGAACCCAAAGAAGAGTTCCTTTTTTAGATTTGTCTCTCATTCTTTCAATAACTTCTAGGTTTCTTCTAGCATTAATATCAAGTGCCATATATCTTGAAACTGTATATATTTCAATTTTATTTATATGTTCAAGAGATGTCATTTGAGTCTCATTTAAATACATAGTTAAAGCATTTGCACTACAAACCATAAGAGGTAATTCATCTAAATTTTTTATACTTTTTTGTTTCTGATTTATTATTTGAAAGCGATTTTGCAAACCTTCATAATCTTCTTTAAAATATTCATCTTTGACTTTACTTATATAAACATTTTCAAATCTTTCTTTTATTTTTGATAATTCTTCACTTGATTTCTCCATCATAGTGTTTATAATAATTTCTGATGGCGAAAATCTTGCAATTTCGTCTAATAAAAGTGGAAAATTATTTACTTCTTTTATTTGACTTGCATAAAATTCTCCTGTAGTAATATCTGTAACAGAGATTCCAAAGTATATCCCTGATTTATATATGCACATTATATAATTATTTTTTCTTTCCTCAAGCATATTAGAATCAACAACTGTTCCTGGAGTTACAATCCTAATTACTCCTCTTTTTACAATACCCTTTGTGGTTTTAGGGTCTTCTAATTGCTCGCATATGGCAACCTTATATCCCTTAGAAACTAATCTTGCCAGATAATTTTCTGCTGCATGATGAGGAATCCCACACATTGGGGCTCTTTCTTCTAAACCACAATCCTTTCCTGTAAGTGTTAATTCTAATTCCTTCGAAACAGTTATTGCATCATCAAAAAACATTTCATAAAAATCACCTAATCTGTAAAATAATATACAGTCAGAATAACTTTCCTTTGTTTCCAAATATTTTTGCATCATTGGGGAACATTTTGATTTGTCTACATCCATTTTTATATCCTCTCTAATTTTTTAATTAATTCTTTCACCCTTAAAATACCACATATGGTCTTCTACTATTTTTAAATCTATAACGCTATTAATTAAAGACTTATCTGCGTCAAATACAACTACCTTATTACTATCTGTCCTACCTGTAAGCATTGATTCATTGTTTTTGCTTATTCCCTCTACTAAAACCTTTTGAATTGTACCTATATATTCCTTATTACTATCTGCAATTTTATTTTCAACAAGTTCTTTTAACCTGTCAAACCTTTCATGTTTCACATCATCTGGGACTTGATTTTTCATCTTGTCTCCTGGAGTTCCTACTCTTCTTGAATATATAAACATATATACCTGTTCAAATCCAACTTTTTGCACTACATCAAGAGTTTCTTTAAAATCTTCTTCTGACTCTTCTGCAAATCCTACAATTATATCAGTTGAAAACTTTACACTTGGTATTTTATTTCTTATTTTATCTACCAAATCTAGATATTGCTCTTTTGTGTATTTTCTATTCATAATTTTAAGCATTCTTGTACTTCCAGATTGAAGTGGTAAATGTATAAATTTACAGACCTTTTCACATGAGCTTATAGCTTCTATTACGTCATCTGTAAAATCTTTAGGATGTGGAGATATAAATCTTATTCTTTCTATTCCATCTATCATATTTATAGCTTTTAATAATTTAGCAAAAGAATCAATTTGGCTATAATCTCCATTTTCATCTATTCTTTTGCCTTGCTTTATTTCTTCCATCTCACTTTTTAAATACGAATTAACATTTTGCCCTAAAAGAACAATTTCTTTATATCCTTGTTTTGCCAAATCTTCACATTCTTTTATTATATCTTTAGGCTTTCTGCTTCTTTCTCTTCCTCTAACATAAGGCACTATACAATATGTACAAAAATTATTACATCCATACATAATCGTTACAGAGCCTGAGATTTTATTGCTCCTTTTTATAGGAATGTTTTCATATACTGTTCCATTAATATCTATTACATCCTTTATTTTTTCCCTTGTTTCTAAAACTCTACATAAATCCTCTGGAAATTTATGCAAAGTATGTGTGCCAAAAATAATATCAACATATGGGTATGATTTTTTTAGTTTTTCCTGTATGTGCTTTTCTTGCATCATGCACCCACCAATTGCTATAATTAAATCATTTTTTTCTTTTAAAACCTTCAATTCTCCTACTTTGCCAAAAAGTCTTTCTTCCGCATTTTCTCTTACACAACAAGTATTCAATATTGCTAAATTTGCCTGCCTTACATCCTTTGTTTCTGAATACCCCATTTTTTCTAACATACCACTTAACTTTTCGGAATCGTTTTCATTTAATTGACAACCCATTGTAAGTATAAAATACTTTTTATTATTTGTTTTTTTAGAAACTTTTTTCATAAATTCTTTTTGATTTTCAATTTCTACGTCTTCTATTTCCAATGCTAATCTTCCCTTCTTATTTTATTTTTCTCTACAACTATATCTCCAAACATTTTTTCTTGTATAGTTTTTATTTTATTCCTTCTAGAAAGCTCTAAAAGTCCAGAAAATGCTGTAACTATCTCATTTTTATCATTTTTCTTTACTGAAAACATTCTGTTAAATACAAATCTTTTGTGTTTAACTAATTCTCTAAACATTTGTTTAACCTTACTTGCAACAGTATATTGATCCATTAATTTTATTTTATCAATATTTTTTGCATTCTTGTTTAATTTTTCTTTATTATTTGTTACTACTTTTTCATAAACTAACGGTATAATATTTTCTTCGTAACTAACATCTAGTTTCTTTTTAGGGAGTTCTAATTCTTCAGGTTGTTTATATGCTCTTCCACTATAAAATATAAAATTTTGACTTAATTTTTGGGTTATATCTTTATATTTCTTATATTCAATAATTCTCCTTATAAGTTCTTCTTCTGTTATTTCTTCTGTTTCTTCTTCCTTAGTTGGCAAAAGTTTTTTTGATTTAATAAGAACCAATGTTGACGCCATTACAAGAAATTCGCTTTGCACTTCTAAATTTTCTTGTTCCATTTTTTTTATATATTCTAAATATTGGTTAGTAATTTCATCTATTTTTATGTCATATATGTTCATTTTATTTTTTTCTATAAGCATGCATAATAAATCGAGTGGTCCTTCAAAATTTTCAAGTTTTATTGCATATTTTGCAGTTTGTAGTGTTAGTAAATTTGACATATCTTTATTCACCTTGCATTGCCTTTCTTACTATTTCTGGGTTATATCCTTTTCTTAATAAATAAAGTTTCAGTTCATTTTCTGCATAATCTTTTGATTTCTTAATTACTATATTACTCGCAGCTTTTAGCTCGTATTCTTCTAAAAATTCCTTATTTTTGTAAAAATATTCTTCAATATCTTCTTTTTTTATTCCTTTAGTTAATAGTTTATATTTGATTTCTTTCATAGATAAATTTTTTATAGACATTATATTTTTTATTGCTTTTTCTATATATTCATTATCATCTATATATTTGGCTTCTTTTAGATATTCAATTATATCATTTAGAATATTCTCTTCTATTACATTTGCAAATTTTGTTCTTATTTCTCTTTCTGTCCTTCTTTTATATACTATATATTTCATTACTTTTGTTTTTTCGTTGTCAAACTCTTCTAAAGTATACATTTTTCTTTTCTCCTTTTATTTTTACATTTTACTATAAATTTTGTTAAATTTCAATTAAAAAAGATAAATTGTTGAATTTTTGTGACAATTTATCTTTTTTATTTTATTCTATTTTTTTATAATCTTTCTTTGCTTTACTCCTCTTCTAAGTCATCATCATTATCTTCTTGAATTTCTTCTCCTAAACTTTGTTCAAACGCCTTGGCAAAGTTGTCTCTGACTTTCTTTTCAATTTCAGAAAGAATTTCAGGACTATCTTTTAAATATTTTTTAACATTTTCTCTACCTTGACCAATTCTTTCCCCATTATAACTAAACCATGAACCGCTCTTTTCGATTATATCTAGGTTTACAGCCATATCAAATATATTTCCTACTTTTGATATACCTTCGCCGTATACTAAGTCAAATTCAGCCTCTCTAAATGGTGGAGCTACTTTATTTTTAACAACTTTTACTTTTACCCTATGACCTGTAACTACTCCATCTTGTTTTATCGTTTCTATTCTTCTTATGTCAAGTCTTACAGAAGCATAGAATTTAAGCGCACGTCCTCCTGTTGTCGTTTCTGGATTTCCAAACATTACTCCTATTTTTTCTCTTAATTGGTTTATAAAAATTATTACCGTCTTTGATTTATTAATTGCTCCAGCAAGTTTTCTAAGAGCTTGAGACATTAAACGTGCTTGTAGACCCATATGTGAATCTCCCATGTCTCCATCTATTTCAGCCTTTGGAACCAATGCTGCAACTGAGTCTACAACAATTACATCTAATGCACCGCTTCTTACTAAACTTTCAGTAATTTCCAAAGCTTGCTCACCAGTATCAGGTTGAGATACTATTAGATTATCTATATCAACACCTAATTTTTTTGCATGAACTGGATCTAATGCATGCTCTGCATCTATAAAAGCAGCTTCTCCTCCTGCTTTTTGTGCTTCTGCTATTACATGTAAAGCAAGAGTTGTTTTTCCTGATGATTCCGGTCCATATATTTCGATAATTCTTCCTCTTGGTAATCCACCTATACCTAATGCCATATCCAAGCTTAATGCACCAGTCGGGATTGCATCTATCTCCATTGCTTTATATTCTCCAAGTCTCATTATTGACCCTTTTCCAAATTGTTTTTCTATTTGGCCTAAAGCTACATCTAGAGCTTTTCTTTTTTCAACATTTTCTGCCATTTTTTATCCTCCTTAATTTTTGAACTTTTGTTTGCTGTAACTATTATATAGCAAACTTTTATTTTGTCAATACTTTTTTTATAATTTTTTAGACTTTATTTTGTATACCATTCTCCAACATTATGAAACAAACTATACCAATTGGCCTTAATTTCACCTACTAAACGAGTAGATGTCAGAACTTTGGTCTTATTCCTACAAATGCCTATATAAGGAACATCATTATTATAAATTTCATATATCTTTGAATACATGCCCTTTAACTCGTCTTCATTTGTAATATTATCCAAATACCTTATAATATTATTCATTTCTTCATTATTATAATTTGCAAGATTATTGCTTGCAAACAACGTGGTCATATCAGGTGCTATAGAAAGGTTCATACTACATAGAATCATATCATAATTTTTATTTTGTAAATAGCTTTGATAATCTCCATCTGAGGCATATATAATATTGACACTAATTCCTTGATTCATAAGCTGTGCTTTAATATTTTCAGCTGCCCTAACTCTTGGGGAATCGCTTGCCTTTACAACTAAATTAAGACTAAGCTTAGTTACTTTATAATTTATTACTTTACGCCATTCATTATTTCTTAAAGCCCATTCTGAAGAAGATAACGTGCTATTTGCTTCTTCTAGATTATAAAAATTTTCTTCCCCTAAATTTAATAAATAGCTTGATGTATTTAAAGGAAAATTAGCAGTCTTATAAAAATTTACACCATATGAGTTTGAAACAACCTCATCTTTATTTATGTAGTTACGTATAGCTTTTCTTACGTTTACATCAGATAATAACCCATTCGCAGTATTCATTGCTAAAAATACAAATTCTTTTGACTCATAATCTAAAATATTGTATCCTATTGTTCCAACATAATCTTGGTATTTTTCATTATTGGTTGTTATTAAATCAATTCCACCTAATTTAAATGAATTATATAATTCTGCCGGTGTAGAATATAAATTTATTGTAATATTTTCTATATTTATACTCTGGCTATTTTTATTCCACCAGTTAGTATTTTTGCTTAATACTATGGTGCTATTAGTAACTTCTTTAATTTTAAACTTACCTGTTGTTACTGGTGCAGAGTTCTTCTGCGTATTCCAAAAATCATCTGAACCATAATAACTACTGCATAATATTGGAAAACTTAAATAATATTCAAAAAATTCTACCTCTTCAGCTAAAATTATCCTTACAGTGTAATCATCTACTATATCAACTTCTTTTACGTGCTGTACATTTGAAGAATATACCGAACCATTGCTTTGCTTTAGTTTGTCTATTGTATATTTTACATCTGAACTATTGAATTTAGCACCATTAGACCATTTTACATTTTGTCTTAGCTTTACTAAATACGTTATATTGTCAGTTTTTGCAATTTCTGATGCCAAACAATTTTCTATTTTATAATTTTCTGTTATATTAATTAGTGGTTCATATATTAGCTTTGTAACATCTTGTACATTTCTATTCTTGGTTATAATTGGATTTATTGTATCAAATCCTGAGATAGCCAATACTATTTCTTTCCCTTTTTCTTCTGTGCTTATTGTTGTAGTTTCCTGTGCATTTTCTTTTTCTTTGTTATTTTCTTTATTTGCTTTATATATTGCAAATGACATTATCCCTATAATAAATATTATAAACAAATATCCAAATATATTATTTTTCATATTCACCTCTTTTTAAAACTATATTAATATTATATAGATTTTTTCATAAAAGTCAATATTGAACATAAAAAAACGCACTAACAAATTCTACAAAGCATTGTTTTTAGAACTTGTAATCTTTGCATATTTCTCCTCTACGTCAAGTGTATCGTTTTTAACGATGACTTTGTAAGACTATAAAAAAAAGAAAAATTAGAATTTAATCTAATCTTTCTTTTTTATTTCCTATATTATTTTCTGGATTCAACAATAAGTTTAATTCCAGTTCTATCTTCGCCCTCAACTTCAACTTCTGCGAAAGCTGGTATGCATATTAAGTCTACTCCTGCTGGTGCTACGAATCCTCTTGCTATAGCTACTGCCTTTACTGCTTGATTTAGAGCACCTGCTCCGATTGCTTGCATTTCTGCCTTTTGTGATTCTTTTATCAATCCTGCAATAGCTCCTGCTACTGAATTTGGATTTGATTTAGATGAAATTTTTAAAATTTCCATTCTCTTTTGCCTCCTATAATCTTATTTTTTTTGTTGCAACTTTTACATTTTGTATTTTACAACAAATCTAAAAATTTGTCTATACTTTTTGGTAAATTTTTCCATTTTTTTATTTGCTTTTTTCTTATATTTCCGACAAGATTATAAATGTATTTATATTATTCCAGATAATTTGCATAAAAAATATATTTAATTGGTAACTTCTTCCATTTAAACATATTTGTGACAAAAAATAAAACACTACATTTTACTTTCTTAACAGAAATGTAGTGTTTTCATATTAATTATATATTAATAAAGTTCAATCCTTATATCTACTAAGATTGGAATCAATTTTCTCCAGAAATTCCTTATTATTACTTGTTCCCTTAAGAATCTTAATAATCTGATCAGTGGCCTCTGACGTAGAAACATTAGAATATGCTTTTCTAATTAAGTAAGCACCTGATAGTTCTTCCTTAGTCATAAGCAAATCTTCTCTTCTAGTATTAGATCTATTAATATCAATAGCAGGGAAAATTCTTTTTTCTGCAAGGCTTCTATCTAATAGTACTTCCATATTTCCCGTACCTTTAAATTCTTCGAAAATAACGTCATCCATTCTACTTCCAGTTTCTGTAAGTGCTGTAGCAAGTATTGTAAGGCTTCCTCCATTTTCAATGTTACGTGCTGCTCCAAAAAATTTTTTTGGTTTGTGAAGTGACGCAGGGTCAATTCCTCCTGATAATGTTCTTCCAGATGCAGGAACAACTAAGTTATATGCACGAGCAAGCCTTGTTATGCTGTCTAATAAAATAACCACATCTTTTCCTTGCTCAACTAATCTTTTAGCTCTTTCTATAACCATTTCAGCTACCTTTGCATGATGTTCTGGAAGCTCATCAAATGTTGAATAAATTACTTGTCCTTTTATAGAACGTTTCATATCTGTAACTTCTTCTGGTCTTTCATCTATTAATAGCATAATAAGCTCACATTCTGGATTATTAGCTGTAATACTATTTGCAATTTCTTTTAAAAGTGTTGTCTTTCCTGCCTTAGGTTGAGCAACTATTAATCCCCTTTGGCCTTTACCTATAGGTGAAATAATATCTATCATTCTTGTAGCATAATTTTTCTGTGAAGTTTCTAGATAAAGTCTTTCGTTTGGGTATATTGGTGTTAATTCATCAAATCTTTTTCTTTTCATTGCTTTTTCAGGGTGCTCGCCATTTACATCTCCAACAAATATTAATGAAGGAAATTTTTCTCCTTCTTTACATCTTGATATTCCCTTTATTAAGTCCCCTGTTTCTAATTTGAATCTTCTTATTTGAATTGGCGAAATATATACATCTTTAGCAGTTGATAAATAGTTTTCCCCTCTTAAAAAACCATATCCATCTGGTAATACTTCTAATATACCTTGAATAATTTCATCTTCTTCATTATTTACTTTGTATGTAACAGTTTGTTCCTCAGCATTTAATTGCATTTCGGCTTCGTCGTCAGCTGAATCATATCTTCTATGCTCAGTAATTTCAGTAAATGTATTTTCTTTTTCTTCTTCAAAGTCTTCGCTTTCTTCATATTCATCTATTTCTTCATTTTCTTGGTTTGATTCGCTTATGCTTTTTAAAACCTCAATTAATTCCTCTTTCTTTAATTTTGATATATTTCTAATATTATTCTCTTTAGCCATTTTTTTTAATTCCAGTAAAGTCATTTTTTCAAGATTATCCATTATTTTCATCATATGTTAGTTTTTCATTCTAACATATTTCCTCCTTGTATAATATATTTAGGTTTAAAGTTACCCAAAACTTTAAATTATATCACTTCCATGATATAATTTATTTGAATAATAAACTAATTTTCTTCTATAAGATTTTTATTTTTAAGTGAAGTAATCACTTAACACGTTTTTTTACATAAGCAAGTATACCATATTTTGGAAATTTTGTGAAGTAAAAAGCAAAAAAATCCTCTAAAAAAATAATTTTTTAAAGGATTTTTAATTTGAATTGTCCATATAAACTCTTTCATTTGGCAAATACATATCTAGTTTTTCTCTTGCTATTTGTTCAATATACTCTGGTGAATTGACATTATTTTTAATTTCATTTAATTCTGTCTGATATTGTTCAGCTTTTGCGATTTGCTCATCTAATGTTTTTGAATTAGATGCATATGTACTTAGTATTTTTTGCTGACTTATAAATGTATTTATTCCATATATAATTATACCTATAATTATAACTTTTTTTATTATGTTTCCTAACTTCATCATACGTACCTTTCTTCCTCTAAAATAAACTCTTATATATTTATTTTTCTACTTTTTTCAAAAAAATCCTGCTTTTTTTCTCTATTTTTTTGTTATTTGTCTGATTTTTTTCTAAAAAAGTCGCTTTTTTTACTTTTTTATCAATATAATTGATTAATTTCTTTAGTGGAGTCATAATAATTTTATGCATTATTTTAAAAGGATATATAATTATACCCCAAATATATTTTACAATTTTCTTGAGAATTTTAATACTAGATACGCTAAACTTTCTTATGTACTTACTAAATGTTAGAATGTATGTTATAAATCCTATTGCAATTCCAATTACCATAAAAAATCTTAAAGTTCCATTACTAAAGTTAACCATCGAGAATATAATACTTAAACCTGCAAAAATCCAAAAAATGATATCTTGAATATATGTTATGATGTTATTCGTGTTAAAACCTTGTCTTAATATTCTGAAAAAATCAAATAATAAACCTATAAAAACTCCATTTAATGTAAAAATCAAAAATAAATACGCTTGATTCTCTGCCATCTACATGTCACCTTATTTAAATATTTTGCTAAGCAAACTTCCCTCTTGTTTTGCTTTATTTTGTTCACTGTACCCTAAGCTATCTATCTGTCCTTCGACAACTACTTCCGATGTATCTATACTTAATTTATTTATTTTCAAATTCTCACCTTTAACGGTTAGCAATCCTAATTCTGTTTCCATTATAACAACCTGGTCATCAAAGCTTAAAACATCTTTTACTCCAGAAACGCTAAGCTTATTTCTATTTTCAAGTATAATGTTTTGTAAAACTCCATTTGCAGGACCTATGGGCCTTCTTTCTTCTACTACCATTGGCCTCTTCCCTCCTTTTGTTTTAATATAAGTATATTCAGGAATGATAATTTTAGAACAATATGCTTATAAAATTTTATAAATGATGAACTTGCTAAAATATAAAAAGCTTTAAAGATAAAATGTGATACTATTGCAGTAAATTTATCTTTAAAGCTTCAAATGTGTTAAAAAATTATTTTATTAAAGCATTATGAATATCTTGTAGAACAGTATTTGAAACACTTGACTTAAACATAATTGCAATCTTGGTCTCATTAATTTCCATGCTTAATATATTAAGCTTATTGTTTTCTATAATATTCATAACATTTCTTAATATTAAATTATCTTTAGTTACACCATTACCTATAATAGATATGCGAGAAATTTCTGTAAAAGAATATTCTATAAAATTAAATTTTTCTTTTAATAATCTTTCTAATTTATCTAGATTTTGCTTGTTTATAGTAAATGAAATTTCAAAATTCGTTTCACTACTATTTATTAAATTTTTGACATCTAAACCATAACTTATAAAAGTTTTATACATTTCATTAAATAAATAATCTGAACCATTTTTATACCTTGCATTTACATATATTATATTATCATTTTTTACTATGTTTTTTACAGCTGTTTCCTCTAACTTATCATGTATTATAGTCCCTTCATTTTCTATAAATGTAGACTTTGCAACTATTGGAATACAGTATTTTTGTCCAAGCTCTACACATCTTGGATGCAATACTTTTGCACCTTCATTTGCAATGTCTATCATCTCATCATATGAAATGTTATCCAATTTTTTAGCTTGTTTGACTTGTCTTGGGTCTGTTGAATACACTCCATCTACATCTGAAAAAATATAGCAGATTTTACACTTTAATTTTGCAGCTATTGCAACAGCTGTAGTGTCTGATCCACCTCTTCCTAAAGTTGTTATATCTGACATGCTATTTACTCCCTGAAATCCTGCAATTATTACCACTTTTCCTTCTTTTAATTCTTTTAATATTCTTGATGTATCAATATCTTCAATTATAGCATTTTGGTTAATATTATTCGTAAATATTCCTGCCTGCCAACCTGTAAGTGATATAGCTGGAATTTTCATATCATTTAAAAGTATAGAAAGTTTTGAAATAGACACTTGTTCTCCTGTACTTAGTAAAACATCTAATTCTCTTTCATTTGGCAATTTTGTAAGAGACTTTGCCTCTTCTATTAATCTATCTGTAGTCTTCCCTTGGGCCGATACAACTACTACTATTTTTTTACTATCATTATAAAATTTTTTTATTTTGTTAGCTACAATTTTCAGTTTTTCATTATCTGCAACTGAGCTTCCTCCAAATTTCAATACTACTATTTCGTCCATATTTGGCACCTTCTTTGTTTTTTTGTAAACCTATTTAATTAAATGATGGTCTAATAATATTTTATGATTTTTAGAAAGCTTATGTGAAATAAGTTGTAATTATCATAAAAAAAAGTTACTGGTTAACAGTTTAATACCTTTAACCAGTAACAAGTACTTCACGTAAATTATACATTCTTATTAAATTATTTCTTCTTTAAAAAACTCTCAATAAATCCATCCAAATCACCATCCATAACACTTTGTACATTCCCAACTTCAAAGTTTGTTCTATGATCTTTTACAAGTGTATAAGGACAAAATACATATGACCTTATTTGACTTCCCCAAGCAATGTCTCTTTGAACCCCTTTTAATTCTTCAATAGTTTCTTTTTGCTCTCTTTCTTTTAAATCTAAGAGCTTTGACTTTAACATTTTCATAGCATTTTCTCTATTTTGAAGTTGAGAACGCTCGGTTTGGCATGCAACTACAATTCCTGTTGGAAGATGTGTAAGCCTTACTGCTGATGAAGTTTTATTGATATGCTGTCCTCCTGCTCCAGATGCTCTATATACATCCATTTTAATATCATCTGGATTAATATATAACTCTACATCATCAGTTATTTCTGGAAGTACTTCTAAAGATGCAAAAGATGTATGTCTTCTACCTCCAGCATCAAAAGGTGAAATTCTTACCAATCTATGTACTCCCATTTCCCCTTTTAAATATCCATAGGCATTATCTCCAATTACTTCAAATGTAACACTTTTTAGTCCCGCTTCATCTCCTTCTAAATAATCTAATTCTTTTACACTATAACCTTGCTTTTGAGCCCACCTTGTATACATTCTATAAAGCATTTCTGCCCAATCTTGTGCTTCTGTTCCTCCTGCGCCTGGATGAAGTGTTAAAATCGCATTATTTTTATCATATTTTCCATTTAAAAGTGTTTGTAGCTCAAATTTTTCTACCTCATTTGAAATTTTATTTGTATTTTGTATAATTTCCTTTGCTAGGTCTTCATCATATTCAATTTTAAGTAATTCTGTCAATTCCTGTATATTTTTTAATTCTTCTTCTATTTTCCTATACGATGATGTAATATTCTTTTTTTGCTTAATTTCTGATAAAATTTTATTACTTTGTTTTGCATCTTCCCAAAAGGTTGGTTGCATGGTTTTTGCTTCTAGTGCCTTCAAATCTTCTTCATTTTTTTCTATGTCAAAGTGAATCACCCAAACTTTTTAATCTTGAATCTAGCTCATTTAAAAGTCTTGTATTTTCTTCTAGGTCTTGCATTTTTTATCACTCTCCTTTTCTAAAAATTTACCCATCAGACTTGTGTATATTATTAAATAGGAAACTCCAAGTAAATATCCACCAAGTACATCACTTGTGTAATGTACTCCTAAATATATTCTACTTGCTCCTATTGAAAGTATTAGTATACTTAATAATGTTATTGATATAATCTTTATCTTTTTGTTTTTAATATATTTAAATATTAAATATATTAAAAATCCATAAAATGACATACTTACCATTGAATGCCCTGATGGAAAACTAAATCCTGTTTCATCAATTAATCTATATTGTGTTGGTCTTGGCCTTTGTAAAATATTTTTTAATGATGTATTTATTATTGTTGCAACTATTAAATTTAATGCTATAGATAATTCAATTTTCTCATTCTTCATAAAAATTATGACTGCTAATGTAAAAATAATTAGAAAAATTGCCCCTCCGAGATTAGTTATAGTTTTTGCAATATGTAACATAAAATCTGCTCTAAACATACTTGTAATTATTTTATATCCATTAATATCTAAATTTATATCTTCTTGACTTAACGCTTCTTTAGCAATTAAGAAAAATGTTATTAAGCATATAACTAATACTATCCATTTTAGATTTAAAACTTTTTCTTTTTTTTGTAAATTCATTTTATACCTTTCTTACTTAGAGTTTTATTATATTTTATATCTGCATAAATTACCATTTTAATTGAACATATGCAAAATTGTTTAATAAACAAGTAAATACACTGCATCCTCATCAAATATTACCTGTTCTCCTAAAAATTCAGTATAGTCTTTTCTTTGTACTTTTTCTTCATAAACTTTTAAAGGAATCCCAACTAGCTGGAACTTTCTTTCACAATAGAAATTCATTGCTTGCTTTATACTCCACGAACAAGCAAGTTTTCTTTCTGTAAGTGAACCTATAGGCTTAATTCCTGTAGCATATTGTTGAGGAGATTGATCATATATATATCCAAATTTAGATACAGTAATTCCTGTTTCTTCTTCATATTCTTCAAGAAGTCTTTTAATTGATTTTCCCATATTTTCTTCTACTCTATTTGATGCAATATGTTCAGTTATATTTTGCATAATAAAAATATTATTTATTATAAATGATATGATAATAAATGCATAAATAAACTTTACTTTTCTATTTTCATTTATTATTTGAGTTTGTGCTAAAAGTATAATTAAAGATGCACCCCATATCATCATTAATGGCTCATTTACTCTTCCACAGATTCCTGTATTAAATAAAAACATTGGCACTATACATATTATAAACGAAACCATCAATAGTAAAATGTATTGCATAATCATTTCTTTTTTTGTTTTTAGTAGTACTAAAGATATTAGAGTTATAATTATTACTATATTTCCTGTATGTTCTGGTAGCATATACATACTTTTATTCCACAATTCGTCTAGATAGTTAGATACTGTTTTCCACCTTAAAGTCACTGCCTCAAGATTAACTAAATGCATCATTCTATCTTGGTCGCAACATAATATGTTATTACATATTTTTATTGCTAACATACAAATTAAAAGTGCTATTATTACTATAACTGCTAGTTTGCACATCTCTATAAAAAACTCTTTTTCTTTTATTTTATATTCTCTTTTATCTACAATTTGCTTTACTATGTATACCAAAATTGCCAAAATTGGGAACATATTTAGTACGCCCTGGTAACAAAATACTGCTAGCAACAATAATAAAAATATCTTTAAATATTTATGTTTTGGACTTTGTATCATTGTCCTTACTGCAAGTACATTTAATAGTACACCTAGGCACATTACTGCTGATTCTGGAAATAATAAATACTCTAGTGTAAATTGGTTCAGAATTAGTATAAAACTACTTGCTGTCAATAAACATTTTACAACATTTTTTTCTGGAACAATTATTTTTTCTAATATCTCGTTTATTATATACACCGATGTTCCAATAAAAATAATAGCCATAAAGTCCATTCCTATTATATATGTTGATATTGGAATTTTCAATATTCCAGCTATATAGCAAACAATAGTAGAGATTAATCTTCCATCTAATAAAAAGTATTGTGACGGATACTGCATATACCCTAAGTCATATAGTACATATGTGTCAGACGAATAGTGCATTTGTAAAAAGTTTTGGCAAATTAGAAGGGTTATTCCGACTATTGTTAGATATTTTACTATTGTTTTGTTTTTTATTCTCTTAAGCATTTTTAGTCCTCCGTTTGTTTTCAGTTTTATTATTAGGATTTTATTATTTTTTGGAATTTATGAATATTTTTTTACTATTAAAATAGCAAGGGGTATTTATTCCTTGCTATTATTTTATAGTGCCTTGTACTGTTCTAGTGTTGTATTATAGTCGACAGTTAAATCTAATGTGCCGTTCCAATTCCATTTGCCTTCCCAAATAGATTGTGCGTTTTTTGCATCTGTATATATTTGTAGTGAATCAGGGCAACCCAAAAATATTCCGTATGGATCTCCTATTTCTCTTTTCTTTAGGGTAACAGTCTGTGGAATATATATTTTAGTTAAATTATCGCAATACCAAAAACATGCATCTCCGATGCTAGTTACACTATTCGGTATTACTATACTAGTTAAACTACTGCACGCCCTAAAGGCTTCACGTCCGATGCTAGTTAAATTACTTGATAGTTTTATATTTTTTAAATTTTTGCAATAGGTAAATGCATGTTGTCCTATGCTTGTTACACTATCAGGGATTGTTATATTAGTTAACCCTTCCAGTTGACAAAATGCATCTTCTCCTATAATCTTTACACCATTTTCTATTTTAAACGTATTGACTTTATTAAAAGAATGTGAAACAACGCTAAAGCTTGAGCCAAAAGCATCTTCTCCTATTATGCTTACTGTTGATGGTATTTCTACCTTTAATATATTATTTGTAAAAGCTCTTGATTGATCTACAGTGAGTCCATCTGCATAATTATCAGTTCCATTTATTCCTTTAAATTCAATTTTTGTACATCTACTTGGAAACCTTAACACTGTATAATTATCTATCTTTGATTTATAACCTATAACTGTACCATATCCTTCATTATTTGAATCATCACTTTCCCAATAGAAACAACTATAATCTGCTGCAGTTTTATCCCATTCTGTAGGATCAAAAGCTTTACTTTCTATTTGTGTTAAATTTCCTTCTTCATCTAATTCAAATTTAAAGTTTTGATATTCTAAATCCTGACCATTTACTTCTACATCACTGCCATTTCCTAAAGCTTCTTCTATTGCATCTTCATTGTTTAAAATATAGTCTCTCATTGTAACATTTGCATTTTCTTCGTAATAATTTACTTTTAAAGACTCTATTGCCAGTTTCAATTCTTCCTTAGCTGCTGACATTTCGTTTTCTTCTTTTGCAGATATAGTTTTATTTATTAATCCATTTTCTCCGGTTAGAGTCATAATTGATATTCCTGCTAATATCAAAATAATAATTATTGTGATTACTAAAGCAATTAAAGTAATACCTTTTTCTTTCAAATTTGTTTTAATAATTTTCATATCTAAAATACCTTTCTTATTAATTTTAAATTTATAAATCATTTTAAGAATCTACTTCACTTTTTTCATATTCCACCTCATTTCTCCTCTTTTGTGACTTAAATTATTCTTTTACAGATTATCAATAAATTTAAGAGTTGTCAAGATATTTTATAAGTTTTTTGGTTTATAGTTACCTGTTAAGATATCTCATTATACTATCTGGTAAATAGAAAATTTGTATGTTTCAATTTGATAGCTTCCACATTTTTTATATTTATAATTGTTCTGTGTAATTTCGTTTAATATGTCTTCTCCTATTGCAAATACATATGTTCTTTTCGATTTTATATCTAATTTTTTTATGTCTTCTATAATTTGCATATTAGCTTGTCTATATACTTGTTTTGTTAATTGTGTTATTTCCTGTTTATATACATATGTTTCATTATTAGGATAATAATATGAAATTATCCTCTGTAGTTGATTGCTATCAAAAACCATACATATTTCTTCGCTTTTAATATCGTCTAAATAAGTTGTCAACTTTGTTTTTTCTTTTTGATACATATTTTCGTTTTCTATTATTTTATACTTTGTACATATAGTAGTTATAATCAGTATTATTGTAATTGCATAAAAAATTAATTTTTTTGTAAAAGTACTTGATAATCTTATTGCAACTGCCAACCATAAACAGCCTAAGCTACAAACCATATATCTACTAATAAAAACTGGCCTTATTATTTTTGAAGCTATAATACCAATTACAATCGTTCCTATTGGGACTAA
>CANQFW010000006.1 GCA_947599995.1 uncultured Clostridia bacterium | reverse complement strand
ACTAAAGTACTAATCTTATTACAATATAACATTTTAACCGCGATTTTGTCAAGTAAAATGTTAAATTTATCTAAAGTTTTGCAGGTGATTGCTTGTCTTTTTTGTTGGTAACTTTTACTACACTTCATGTGAAGAATTACTATCTACACTCAGTCCTAAAAGTTCTGTGTTTAAATTTTTAAAATATGTATGAGCTCTAGTAAAAGCAATCATTTCAGTTGTGCAAACGGGGGTAAAGTCTCCTGGATGAGAAAATAATACTAGCCATTTTCCTTTGTAATCTTCTAGTTTAACATTTCCAAACGTTGTTGTTGCTTCAAAATCTGGAGCTTTTTGACCAATCTTTACATTTCCATTCATCATTAATTCATAATCCATAAAATATACTCCTCTCATTTTTTATAATAATATGATAGAAGTTTATTTTTAGTTACTATTTTACCTCATTAGCATTATTCTCAATAATTTTAGCTTTTCTAGTTTTCAAATTGATCACTATATTCATCTTTACTCATAAATATTTTATCTTCCAATTTTTTCCCCCTTTTATTGCATTTTTGCTTTTTCTCTAGCTAATATTATTTTTTGTTTATAAAACTCTAATTCCTTTAATTCTGTTTGAATATTATTTTCTATTGTATCTATTTGCTCTTTATATAGTTTAACTAAATCCTCTTTTTCTTTTTCTGTTAAATCTTCTTCTCTTATAACATTAGTTTCATAGTCTTTTTGAAGTTCTGTAATTTTTCTTTTTTCTTCAAATTCGTTTATGATATTATTTTCTTGTTTTGTTTCTTGTAATTCAGTATTATATTCTTCATTCTTTTCCTTTTTATAGAAAATATTTTTAAAGGAATTTAAAATCTTTCTAAATATACTTATATCTTTAGTTTTTACCAACATATTATTTTTCATCATTTCCACCTTTTCTTTTGTTTTATTCATCATCTAAATTAGGATTTTCATTTTCTTGTAAATTTCTATTTAATCTGTCATAAGAAGCTGATAATTCTTTAGCCTGTGCTATCTTTTCTTGTATTGTTCTTTGTTTTTCAAGTAATTTATCTCGCTTTTCGATTAACAATTCTAATTCTGTTTTTTCTTCTTCCTCTTCTGTTATTTCAGCATTTTCATCAATTGTTTCTACCTCATCTTGTGAATTCTCCATTTCAGCCTCATACTTTCGTGCTACTCTATATTCTGCTATTTTTTCCCTTATTTCATCAATACTATGCTTTCCAAGGTTTCTTACTTTTTCTAATCCATGTTCTTCATCTCTATCTATGATGTCTTGTACTGTCCTTATTCCCGCTCTATGTAAGGCATAATAGGCTCTGGTTGTTAAATCTAATTGTTCAATTGATATATTGCCTATTTTAATTTGTGTTTGTAAATCTTCTATTTGTCCTTCTATATCCTTTTTTTCTTTTTCCTCATCTGATATACTTGTTGTACCGTATTTTTCAATCGTTTTACATATATCTACTAATTCATTTAAATTTTCTATATTATATGTATTTGGTTCTCCAAAGGCATAATTTCCTAATGCTTCAACTATTTTTTTTCTATCTTCTTCCCCTATTTCATCAAAACTTGGAATATATGTAATATCAAAATCCTTTATATGTTTTCTTAATGTTTTAAGCGCCTTATTAATATAGTTATTAACCATAGATCTTGAAACACCAATTTCCTCTGCAATATCTTTGGAAGATTTCATTTTTTCTTCGTTTATACCATAATATTCCATTAATGCTCTTCTTTGATTTTCAGGTAACTCAATTCCGTTTAACTGCTCTAAAATAACATCTCGATTATATATTATCCTTTCTCTCTTTCCCGTTATATAAGATATAAGTTTTTCTATTCCAACATCATTATTTAAATTAACTTCAAAAAAATTTCTTCTGTAATCGCTCCAACCTAAATTCTCTTGTAATAAATAATTATTAATAGTTCCATATCTTGAAAGAATGTAATCAAGTCTATCTATATTATAATTATAATCACGTGCTATTTCCTCTGTACTTTCTGGGTATCCAAAAACACCTCTAACATTTCCTTCTTTACATCTACTAATTTGTTCTTCTGTAAGTCTCCCTAGATTTTTCCTTTGTTTTACATACTGATAATAATTCTGTAACTTTTTAAATCTTTCTGATATACTCTTTAATCTATCATATCGCTCATCAGTTGTCAATCCAGATTCATCATGTATTCTTAACAGTCTTTCACTGTATTCTAATGAGGAGTTTGAATCATATATTGGCATCAGCTGTATTTTTTCATCTAAACGCATTACAGGATATTCCTTATTCCATTCTATTATTGCATCTATTTTTTCTTCAATTGTACTATCTATTTGTCTTTCTAAAATGCCTAATTTTTCTAATCGTTCTAATTGGTTTTTATATTGCTCATTTTTGTTATCTTTTCCACTATTACTTCTATTGATATTGTTTCTAATTTGTGTTGCCCACTGCCCTATTGGATAACCTTCAAATATTGTTTTTCCTACTAACTCTTCTTCTGTTTTGGAAAATCTTTCTAATATTTCTATCTTTTCTTCTAATGATATCGTTTTTCTTTTTGTTAATTCTGTTATTTTTTCTGCTATTTCTCTAAATTCTTTTGTTGTATCAAATATAGAAAGTCTACTACTTTTTCTCTTTTCTTTTTCTCCTGTTCCTTCTTTACCTTCATATTGTTTCATCTTTTCTGCCAAATCTTCTATTATTTTGCAAGAATCAAAATTATTTACTAAATCCAATATAACTGTTTCTTTATCATCACCAACTGTTAATCCTCTACCCAGTTGTTGTGTAAACACTGTAGGAGAATAAGTTGGTCTCATCATAACAACACCATCTAAACCTTTTACATGGTATCCCTCACTTATCATGTCTACAGCATATAATAATTTTAAAGTTCCTTCTTCTGTATCTTGTTCAAATTCAGTTAAAATTCTATCTGTTTCTTTTATTTTAGATGAAACACCTCTAACTTTTATATTAGAATTTACCCCTCCAAACATTTTTTGTGCTTGTTCCATTTTTTTATTCATATCATCAATATTTTTACAAAATACAATATACTTTCCACTTTTGTTTTTCATATGTTCAGAAAGTAATTCCAGTAAGTTTTGTGTGTTTTCATCTAGTTTTTTCCTTAATTCATTCAATAAGTCCTGTGCTTGTTGTCTGTTTTCTATATTACCTTTCATACTGTCTATATCAACTTGCATTTTTCCTAATTCTTGTTCATAACCATATAGCGTACTTACATAAGTAGCTTTTGGAAGAATTCCTCTATCTATTGCTTCTTCTAATGTCATCTCTGAAGCTACATTGTTTTCAAACATTTCATCTGCCATATCTCTTAACCCATCATTATATCTTATAGGTGTAGCTGAAAATCCTAAAATTTTTGCATTAGGATTTCTTTCAATTAATCTACTAACACCTTTTCCCCATACTGGTGCTCCACAATGATGGAATTCATCTATTATTATAATATCTACATCTAATTTTTCTATTTCTTCATCTGATAGACTTGCTAATTTTTGATATGTAATCCTTTTAATGTTGGGAAAATCTTGCATAGTCATTCCTTCTGCAAAGATATTTTTCTTAACATCGTGTAAAATAGCATTTGAAGGTGCTATGTAGATTGCCTTTTTTTCTTTATTGTCTTCTACATACTTTAATCCAATATACATTTTCCCTGTTCCAGTAGGTTGTATTACTGCTGTTTTATTATTTTTTTCAATATTTTCATTAACTTTTTCGTATGTTTCTATGTTATGTGGCTTTAAAATTATAGGCATATCATTTCCTCCATTTTACATATTTTTTCATCTATCATTATTATTTTACCATAAATAATTTTTTTACAATAATTTTAGGTTTTTTATGGATTTTGAAACCCTGAAATTTTTGAATGAGTGAAAAGGACTGTATTAGTTTTTACCTTAACACAGTCCATTATTGTTATTTGATTATTTATTTAATCCTTTTTTTCCAGCAAATATAGCTATATCTCCTAAATCTGATTCGATATTTAATAATCTATTATATTTAGCAACTCTATCTGTTCTGCAAGGTGCTCCAGTTTTAATTTGTCCAGCATTTGTTGCGACTGCAACATCAGCTAGAGTAGTATCTTCTGTTTCACCACTTCTGTGTGACACAACTGCTGTATATCCGTTTTTCTTAGCAAGTTCAATTGCATCTAATGTTTCTGTTAAAGTTCCTATTTGGTTTAATTTAATTAATATACTATTTGCTGTTTTGTTATCCAATCCTTTTTGTAATCTTGTAATATTTGTAACAAATAGATCATCTCCAACTAATTGAATTTTATCTCCTAATCTATCTGTTAATTTTTTCCAGTTAGCCCAATCTTCTTCAGCTAATCCGTCTTCTATTGAAATTATTGGATATTTTTCTACTAATTCAGCTAAGAAATCTATCATTTCATCTGGAGTTTTAAGTTCGTCTGTTTTCCAGAAATAGTAATTTCCTTCTTTTCCTATCTTCTTAGCTTCGTCATACATTTCTGTACTAGCTACGTCTAAAGCCAAGCAAACCTCTTCTCCAGGTTTATATCCAGCTTTCTCAATTGCTTCAACTATTAATTTTAACGCTTCTTCGTCACTTGAAAGATTTGGTGCAAAACCTCCTTCATCTCCAACTCCTGATGCTAGTCCCTTCTCTTTTAATACCTTCTTTAATGTGTGATAAATTTCTGCACTCATACGCATACATTCTGTGAATGATTTTGCTCCTACTGGCATTATCATAAATTCTTGTGTGCTAACTGTATTATCAGCATGTTTTCCACCATTTAAGATGTTCATCATTGGTGTTGGAAGTATTTTTGCATTTGGTCCTCCAATGTAGTTATATAGTTCCATTCCAAGTGATGCTGCAGCTGCTTTTGCTACTGCCAAAGAAACACCTAGTGTAGCATTTGCTCCAAGTTTTGCTTTATTTTCTGTTCCATCTAATTCAATTAATGTTTTATCTAATTTTACCTGATCATATGCGTTCATTCCTAAAATATTTTCTCTTATAATTGTATTAACATTTTCTACTGCTTTTAATACACCTTTTCCTAAATATCTTGATTTATCTCCATCTCTTAATTCAACAGCTTCAAAACTTCCTGTTGATGCTCCTGATGGAACTAATGCTACTCCGTAGCTTCCATCTTCAAGTAATACTTCAACTTGTACTGTTGGATTTCCTCTCGAATCTAATACTTCTAATGCTTTTACTTCTTCAATTTCTAAACATTCTTTCATTTAAAAATTCCTCCTTGTTTTTTAGTGGATTTTTGTACATTAAAATTGCTTTTCTCCACTTCCTTTTTTTGTTATGTGTATTATCTTATCACTATTTTACTTTTTTTTCAATAGTTTTCTATTATATTTTTTATTTAAGTTACTGGCTAGTATCTTATATTAAAACATACTTCCATAAGATATTAAAATTACTAATTTTCCTCTTGCTAAAACCAAACTTTTATAGTATTATAAATAGAACAAAAGCGGACATTATTAACATTTTCGCTATTTATGACATTTTAAAGTCCGCGTCTTTGTTCGTCCGCGAAAAATTGTATAACAATTTTTCTGTGGAATGCTTTATATTATAGGAAGTTCAGAGAACTTTCCTATAATATAAAAAAAGGTTTATAGGTAAAACCTTCACTTAAAAACCTAAATACATTATAGACAAGGAAAATTTGATGAAAAGTTCGAAAATCAAGTCCAATTCAATCTCAGAAACAATGGAAATTGCAAAAAAGTTAGCTAGTATTTTAACCAAGGGCGACTTAATAATTTTAAACGGAGAACTTCGGAGCTGGGAAAACCAAATTCACAGAAGGTTTTCTATCTTTTTATGGCATTCAGGATGAAATTTCAAGTCCTACTTTTAACATTGTAAATGAATATACCTCTACCAATATAAATATATATCATTTTGACGTGTATAGATTGGAAGATTGTGATGAATTTTATGCAATTGGTGGAGAAGAATACTTTGAAAAAGGAATTTGTATAATTGAATGGGGTGAATTAATAAAAGATATTTTGCCCAAAAATTATTTGGAAATTATAATAGAAAAAGATATTAATTATGACAATAAAAGAATTTTAAATTTTAAAGCTTATGGTGAAAGGTATGAAAAAATATTACAAAAACTTATTTAAATATAGGAGGAATACAAATTGAAAATATTAAGCATAGAAACATCAGGAAAAATATGTGGAATATCAATATTAGAAGATAAAAATGTAATAAAAGAAATTACACTAAATAGTGGACTTACCCACTCTGAAACCTTAATGCCAATAATTAAACAAGCCTTTGATGAATTTGATATGAAAATTAATGATATAGACTTAATCGTTTGCGACAAAGGCCCAGGTTCTTTTACTGGAATTAGAATTGGAATTGCAACAGCAAAGGCGTTTTCAGATTCTCTTGATATAAGAACTATAGGAGTAAGCTCTCTAGAGGCTATTTGCTATAATGTTAACGAAACAGGTGTAATTTGTTCATTAATAGATGCTAGAAATAACAATTGCTACTGGTGTATTTATGAGAATGTTAATGGTAAATATTTACTTAGAAGGAATTTTGATATTAACAATATTGATGATATTTTGAATGAATTGAAAAATCTAAATTTAGAATATAATTTAATTTTTACTAGTGATGGCACAATTCCACATAAGGAAAAAATTATTAAAATTTTTCCTAAAAGTAAATTTTACGAAGAAGATATTTCGCCTACAAAGCTTGCTTTATGTGGTTTGGTTCATCTTGATTGTGATAAAACTAACCAAGATTTATCTCCTATGTATTTACGAAAGTCTCAAGCTGAAATTGTATTGGAGGAAAAACAAAATGCCAAAAAGGACTAATATTGAAATTTCTGAAATGATGATATCTGATTTAGAAATAATAAAGGAAAAACTTGAATCTGAATTCGATAATTTTTGGAACTATAACATTTTAAAACGAGAGATAGAATCAGATATTTCCAAAATTTATGTATTAAAATTAGGTGATGAAATTGCTGGATTTGCGGCAGTGTCGATTGTGTTGGATGAAGCTGAAATAACTAATATTGTAGTAAAAAAAACTTATAGAGGCAAAAAACTATCTCTTTTTCTAATGGCTACATTGATTAACTCTGCAATAAATTCTAATTGTAAAAAAATTCACTTAGAAGTAAATAAAAATAATGAAATTGCTAGAAATTTATATAAAAATTTAGGATTTAATCAAGTTGGCTTAAGAAAAAATTATTATAAAAATCAAGATGCAATTTTAATGACAAAAATATTACGAAACGTCAAATAAGGTGAAAAGCAAATATGTTTTCCACCTTATTTGTTATAAGCTAATATTAATGAGTATATATCATATTTTCTAATTAGTATTTTAATTCTTCTGGAATTGTACATAATTTGTAGTTACTCTTGTTTTATTATTAATAAGCGTTCTTTACTGTTCCATTACAATCACAAATGTTTTCAATTGCAGTACAAACATTTTGTTTTCCAATTTCATTTGAATTACGTGCTAAATCTCCTAAACTTATTACCCCAACCATTTTATTATTTTCATCTACCACAGGTAATCTTCTTATTTGATTTCTTGCCATTGTGTTTTCTACTTCTGTTATGCTTTTTTCACATCCACATGTACATACATTGCATGTCATTATATCACTTACATTTGTTGCTTTTGCATCTTTATCACATGCTATACTACGAATTACAATATCTCTATCTGTTATAAGACCTACTACATGCTTTTCATCATCACATACTGGTATACATCCTATGTGATTTTCACACATTATTCTTGCTGCATCATATACTTTACAATCTGGCTTTACAAAGCATACATCTTTACTCATAAAATCATTTACTTTCATTTTTCTTTACTTCCTTTCTTCTTTTTTTCTGCTTATAAATAATAAGCTATCTTTCAAATTTCAACTTTTCATTATATATAATGATAAATTGCTTTATTTATTTTTAGCAATAAAAAAAAGATTATTCTTAAATCAAATAATCTTTTTTATTAAAATTTTCTAAAATATTTTTATTTTATAACTAATGCCGTTCTAAATGAATATGCCCTATATTTTTGTGTTTTAGCAACCGAAGCACTAGAAAATATATTTGTTTGTTCTCTATCTGATTCCTTTAAATCAAAAAATCTTCCACCTCTTGCACAATATTTATCATCTGAACTTTCGGTGTTACTTACAGTGTATTCACCAGCGCCTCCAACCATGTCGTATATACCATATACATTAGAACTTGTACTACCTTTTTTTCCATTTTCTGTCCAATATTCATAGTAATTATAATTATTGTTTATTTTTATATGTCCTGTATTTTCACTTCTTTCTGTTGTAATTAAATATCTTATTGAATTATTTGACTCTTCATCAGAATAATTATTTTCGTCTTTTTCGCATACTATACCTGTTAAAGTAGTATAATAACTTACTAACGTAGTCCCTACTTTTTTGCTATCACCTTGCTGATAGAAATTTCCATATATTTTATTGTTTTGTTTATCTACTCTATTTCCATATTCACTTTGTGCCAATGTAGCTACAGCATCCCACATGTCTGTTGTAACCAATCCTATTTCCGATGTGTCGCCTAAACCATAAACAGTTTTTCTATTATTATTTATTACGTCAATAGTTTCATCCAAAGTTTCGGTTGAAAAATTTCTCCAACTTGTTACATTTGGTTTAATCTTTATATATTTTGCATTATTAATCGTATTTCCTTCACCAGGGCCTCCATAATTGTCTCCTATGTTGCTACTTGGCGTATTAGATGTATAATTGCTTGCCTCAAATTTTCCTATCCAAAATCCCTCAATATTATTAATATTATTTGAATTATCTTTGTACGAAAATGCACTATTAATTTCATATCCTTCATCTGGTGTATCTTCCTTGCCTAAAAATTTCACATCTGAATTTACATATATTGTCTTGCTATCTGATGTCGTCGCATATGTGCTATCTGTATAATAAGTATTTTTGTTTTCAAATCTTGGTATCCAAACATACATACAAGTTATATCTTTCATTAAGATTTCTGTTCCAGCCTGAGCCTGTTTATAGTATTCTCTTGAAAATGTTCCTTCTTCCTCAACAGTTACTATATTTGCCCATCTTTTACTCTCTGTATTATAATCATACCATTTTAATTCTGAATCACCTTGTTCCCATTCATTATCTTCATCATTCCATGTAACATCTGCCTTTACCCAAGAAAGTGTTCCTTCATTCCATACTACCGGAATCATTTCTTTTCCTGAAACCTTTGGCTTACATACGTTTATTGTTTCTTGTTTTTTGATATTATCTGTATCATTTGAATCGTTTTCTTCATCTTCTCCTTCAAACTCCACATTATACCCAGCGTTTTGAATTTGAGAAAGAGCATAATATGTTGAACCATCTTTTTGTATACCTTTTAATAATATTACGCTTCTCTTTTTCATATTGATTAGAAAATCCTTAGTTATTCCATCAATATTTAAAGTATTTTTTATATAATCTTGACTAAAATATCTATAATTACTTCTTTCACCTTCATCAACAGCTAAACTATCCAAGGCATTACTACTTAAAGTTTCTACATTCTCGTCTTGGGCTGTTTTAATAGTAGATGTAATTTCATCTCCATAATTTAGTATGTCATTATTTCCATCTTTATATTCTTGATACATAGAATTAACTTCCGTTTGCATTAACTTTAACTGCTGAACTGCATTAAAATATTCTGCACTTTTCTTTGTCGAGAGTCCTGCATAAGTAGCTACTGATGCGAGTATTATTATAACTATAATCATTGTTATCAAAGATATCAAAGTTATTCCATTTTCATTTTTGTAATTACTTATCATAATCACTCCTTGTCTTTTATGTTTTTATTCTTACCCTCTTAACATTTTCTCTAAAACTAGTATAAACATTGCATGGCTCCATCCTAAACCAATAGCCCAATTTGTCTTTAGATTTTCATTACTTACCTGCTCTCCTAAAAAGCTATGTGCAGCTGCTGTTTTTACTACAAAGTCAAATGTTTCCTTCGCTTTTTTCTTTTCTCCGTTTTCTAAATAATATAGTGTCATCCACATATTGGCGATTGGCCATGGATTTCCTCTCATATAGTTATCTTCTTCAAATCTTTTAAATCCTCCTGTATATGTACGAAGACTTAAGTTTATTCTTTCTATTGTATTTTGCATCTTTTTTTCCTTAGAAGTAAATACCTTAAATGGTACAACTAAGCCAAGCAGACTTATATCCATTTTTTTATCTTTACTATTTCTTACATATGATTTTTTTTCTTCATCATACATATTTTCACTTATATATTTTTTTATTTTTACTTGATATTCTTCTATTTCTAATTTTGATTTTTGAATTTTTTCATCTTTAAGTCTATTGTTATCAAAATTAGATACATTTTTTCCAAGAACTTTGTATATATTTAACATTGCACTAAATGCTGCATACACACTTGCTAAAGAGTATGCATGAATTCCTTCGCACATTTCCCATAAATCGTATGTTTCTTCATATTTTTTTGTTTCTTCAAAAATATCTTTTACATATCTTTTTAGGAACTCTACTGCTTTTTCGCACATTTGAATATTATCTTTTAAAAACTTTTCATCTTTTACTATTTCATAATGCGCAAAAACTCCGTATACTACAGATGCTGTCTCATCTATTTGATATCCCCAACTTGGAGCCAACCTTCCATCTGTAAAAAACCTTTGCTCCCACATTCCATTTTTGCTTTGTGTTTTTTTACAAAAATCTTTATAAAATTTCTCAGATTCCTTTTGCATATTTAGTATATCCATTGCTTTTGTAATATATGCTGCATCTCTTGGCCAACAATATGCATATCTTCCACATTTTGTTCTGTCTTCATCAATTTCTGGCGCGGCAATTATTCCTCCTGTTTCATAATTATATAATAATGGAAACAACAAAATTGTTCTAAAATAAATTTCTGAGATTTTTTCTTCATAACTATTTTTTGGTTCTGCAAGTTTTAATCCATCATGTGCTTTTACATATTTTCTCCAATAATTTTTCGTTTTTACATATTCGTTTTGTAAATCTATTTTTTTAATTCTTTCAATTTCTTTTTCTAAATCTTCCATTTTATCTGGCTGATTTTGCACAAGCATATATATATCTATAGTCTTTTTCTCTTTTGTTTTTATAATGCCTATATCATATGATATTGAGGAATCTGATGACATTCCAATATAGTCTTTTCTTCCTATAACTGCTGTATTTATATTTTCCTTGCTGTCATGGATTTGATATTTTAATAATTTTTGTTTTGAAAATGTTGATAGCATAAAATCATGTGAATATTGAATCATTCCTCCATCTATTATCTTCGCTCCAACAAAATTATTTTTATCTGATAATATTCCTTGATGAATTAAAAATTTCACATCTAAATCTATATTATTTTCATTTATAAATGTATATCTTCTAACTAAAACATTTTCCTTTATTGGAACAAAATCGGTTTGTAAAAGTTTTAAATTAAAATATGTATTTGTTATTTCTGTATTTAATATATTTGTGTCCACATCATAATACTGCTTGTACACATTATTTATATCATCATGTAAATATATTATTCCAGAATCATTTATTTTTACACCAACATGGTTAAATTCTATAAATTGTCTTATGTCTCTTTTAGGTGAATATAATCTTTGCAATTCTCCTTTTATAGTATACGTTGCAAGTAAGCTTTTATTACCTATTATTGCTTCGTTTAAGTATCTTTCCATCTTTCTTTCCTTTCCTCTTTTGGTAAAAATTATATTTTTCGATTTTAATTTTACTACTAATAAAAAAAAATAGCAATAAATTTATAAAAAATTTATTGCTATTTTTTTTAATACATTCCATCCATTCCGGCTGGCATTGCTCCCTCTCCTTGGTTGCAATTACATTGTTTAGGTTCTGGGGCATCTGCAACTAGGCTTTCTGTTGTAAGTACCATTGATGCTATAGATGCAGCATTTTGAAGTGCACTTCTTGTAACCTTTGTTGGATCTACAATTCCTTCTTTCTTCATATCTACATATTCTTCTTTTGAAGCATCAAAACCAAATCCTGTTGCTGCTTTTTTTACATTTTCTAATACTACTGCTGGCTCTAAACCTGCATTTTTTACTATTTGTTTTAATGGTTCTTCTAGTGCTTTAAGTACTATTCCTGCTCCTACTTTTTCTCCTCCTGTTAAAGAGCTTTCTACTTTTTGAACTTCAGGAATTACATTTATTAACGCTGTTCCTCCTCCTGAAACAACTCCTTCTTCTACTGCTGCTCTTGTTGCAGATAATGCATCTTCTATTCTTAGCTTTTTGTCTTTCATTTCAACTTCTGTTGCTGCTCCAACTCCTATTACTGCAACTCCTCCAGAAATTTTAGCTAAGCGCTCTTGCAAATTTTCTTTATCATAACTACTCTTTGTTTCTTGTATTTGATTTTTTATTTGTGCGACTCTTGCTTTTATGGCTTCCTTATCTCCTGCACCATCAACTATTATGGTATTTTCTTTTTGAACTTTAACTTGCTTTGCTCTACCTAATTGCTCTATTTGGGTGTCTTTTAGCTCTAATCCTAATTCTGATGTTATAACTTCTCCACCTGTTAAAACTGCAATGTCTTTTAGCATTTCTTTTCTCTTATCTCCAAATCCTGGTGCTTTTACAGCTACTACATTTAAAACACCTCTTAGTTTATTTAACACAAGTGTTGATAATGCTTCTTGTTCCAAATCGTCACAAATTATTAATAATTTTCCTGATTGTTGCATTAAGTTTTCAAGTAATGGTAAAATCTCTTGAATATTGCTTATTTTCTTATCTGTTATTAGTATATATGGATTATCCAAAACGGCTTCCATTTTTTCTGTATCTGTTACCATATAAGGAGATACATATCCTTTGTCGAATTGCATTCCTTCTACTACATTTAATTCTGTTTGTGATGTTTTTGATTCTTCTATTGTTATAACTCCATCTTTAGATACTTTTTCCATTGCATTTGCAATTAAGTTTCCAACTTCTGTACTGTTTGCAGAAATGCTTGCAACTCTTGCTATATCTTCCTTTCCATTTACTTGAGTGCTAATTTGTTTTAATCCTTTTACTGCTATATCTACCGCTTTATCCATTCCTCTTTTTATTGCCATTGGATCGGCTCCTGCTGCAACATTTTTAACGCCTTCTCTTACCATGCTTTGAGCTAATACAGTTGCAGTTGTTGTTCCATCTCCTGCAACATCATTTGTTTTTGTAGAAACTTCTTTTACTAAACGTGCTCCCATGTTTTCAAATTTATCTTCTAATTCTATTTCTTTTGCTATTGTTACTCCATCATTTGTAATAAGTGGTGCTCCATAGCTTTTATCTAACACTACATTTCTTCCTTTTGGTCCAAGTGTTACCTTTACTGTGTCTGCTAATTTGTTGACACCTTCTACAAGGCTCTTTCTTGCATCTTCGCCAAATTTTATTACTTTAGCCATTTAAAATTCCTCCTTCATTTATTTACTTTGTAAATAATAATTAATTTACTATTCTACTATTGCTAGAATGTCATCTTGACTAACTATAATATAATCTACTCCTTCAAATTTTATTTCAGTTCCAGAGTATTTACTTACAATAACTCTATCTCCTTTTTTTACAAACATTGGTCTTGGTCCGTCTTGTTTGTTTTCAGGTATTCTTCCTGGCCCTACTTCTATTACTTCTGCTATTTGTGGCTTTTCTTTACTAGCACTTGCTAGAATAATTCCACTTTTTGTTGTTTCTTCTGCTTCTTGCATTTTTATTAATACTTTGTCTGATAATGGCTTTATCATTACATTTACCTCCTCTTAATATCCATTCATTTTCGGAATTTGCTATTTATTTAGTTCTCATTTTTGTAATATTTTGTCATTTTTAGCAATCTTCCTGTGTGACTGCTAATAATATATACCTTATTTTTTCTGTTGTCAATATTATATTAGAAATTTCACAAAAAATTCATAATTTAATGTTACTGTTCATCTAGAGGCATCATTACAATTTGATTATTCTCATCCATCTTATATTTAGGAAGTTGAGGAAGGTCTTCTAAAGATTCATAACCAAACATTTTCAAAAAATCAGTTGTGGTTTTATATGACATAGGTTTTCCTGGTAAATCCAACTTCCCAGATTCTTCAATCAAACCATATTCCAGAAGTTTATAAATAGTGCCATCTACATTAACACCTCTTATTGCTTCTATTTCAGCTCTTGAAATTCTAGGATTATAAGCAATAATTGCTAAAGTTTCAAGAGCTGCATTTGAAAGCCTTGGTGTATTCCTTTTATCTATTAACTGAAATACATATTCGTGATTTTTTGGTTTACTACATAGCTGATATCCATCTTCTACTTTTATTAAATCAATTCCTCGATTTTCTTCTTCATATTCTTTTTGCATATTTTCTATTAAATATTCTAGATTATCTTCTGAAATTTCAAGAATTACTTGTAATTCTTCTGTTGAAACAATTCTTCCAGCAGCAAAAAGAATACTTTCTATTATAGATTTTTGTCTTTCTTCTTCCATTTTTAATCACATTCCTCTCTAAGGCACAAATCTGATTGCAAAAGAGTTATTCTTACTCTATATACTTTCCCCAATCAAATCATAGTTTTCAACATCAATAATTCTTACTTTAATAAACTCATTAACAGTTTTTTCATTTTGTTTTGTTTTTTTAATATACACAATTCCATCAATTTCTGGTACGTCATTTTTTGTCCTTCCAATTAAATATTTTTTATCAAATGACATATTTTCAATTAATACTTCCATTTCTTTACCAATGTTTTTTTTCAAATTTTCTCTAGATACCTTCTGCTGGATTTGCATTATTTTATTATATCTCGATTTTTTTGTCATATGGTGAACTTGCTGTGGCATTATGCTTGCAGGTGTACCTTCTTCTTTTGAATATTCAAAAACGCCCAATTTGTCAAATTTTACTGTTTTTACAAAGTCATAAAGCTCATCAAAGTCTTCTTTTGTTTCACTTGGAAATCCAACAATTAAACTGGTTCGTAAAATAACGTTTGGAATTTCTGTTCTTATTTTCTTTATGAGACCTTCTATGTGTTCTTTTGATGTTTTTCTATTCATTTTTTTTAGTATTTTATTTGATACATGTTGAATTGGTATATCAAAATATTTAGCTACTTTTTTATTTTTCTTTACTACATTTATAAGTTCATCTGTTATCCCTTCTGGATATGCATATAAAAATCTTACCCATTTTATTTTTTCTATATTGCAAATTTTATCTATAAGTTCTGGAAGTTTTGGTACACCATACAAGTCTTCTCCATATTTTGTTGTATCTTGTGCAATTATTATTAACTCTTTTATCCCGTTTTCGGCAAGTTCCTCAGCTTCTTTTATTATATCTTCCATAGGCCTTGATACAAATAAACCTCTTATGTACGGAATGGCACAGTATGTACACATATTGCTACATCCTTCACCAATTTTAAGATACGCATAATTTTCTCCTGTTGAAACTGTTCTTCCTAGGTAATCTTCTTGTTCAAACATTGGAAGTTTTTGTATTACATTTTCATTATTTATTTTTTCTCTTAAATTATTTTCTTTTTGCCCTGATTCCACTAATTTATCAATCATTTGCAATAATTTGGGATAGTCAGATATTCTTAAAAATAAATCTACTTCTGGTAAAAGTTCTGGCAATGATTCAAAATACCTTTGAACTAAACATCCCATTGCTATTAGGTATTTGCATCTTCTTTTTTTGTATTCTGCCATTTCTAAAATAGTATTTATTGCTTCTTCTTTTGCGCTATCTATGAATCCACATGTGTTTACAACTATTATTTCTGCCTTTTTTGGGTCATTTACTATTTTATATTTATCCTTTAGTTTTCCTATTGCAACTTCTGTGTCAATTAAATTTTTACTACATCCTAATGATACAAACCCTATATTCATCTTAAAAATTTACTCCTTTTTCAATTATTACTAAATATCTAGAATTATAGAATTGAATTGACATATTAATTATATATAACTTAATAGAATCTATCCTTCTATAATTCTCAAAATATTTTGCTCTAAATCCTTCATCTTTTCCTTTATTCTAAACATATCCTCATCTTTCAATTCTTTATTTGCCAAATCTTCTTTTACACTTTCCTTCATATCATCTATTTGAGCTTGAAGTTTGTCTAATCTTTTAATAATTTCTCCTCTTATGCTTGGTTTTCTATTTGTATTTACTTTTCCGACTTTTGAAGGAAGTTCATTTACTTCATAAATCTCTCCATATTCCGGAATCGTTACAGGAATATCAGCTTCATTTTCTATTTTCTCTTTTAATACTTCTTGAGATTCCTCCTCTCCATGAACCAAAAAGATATGTTTTGGTCTCTGTTCTCTAAATGAGTATACAAAATTCATAAGCCACTTTTGGTCAGCATGTCCAGAATAACCTTCTATATATTCAATTTGAGCATTTACAGCAATCTCTTCCCCAAAAATTTTAACCTTTTTAGCTCCATTTACTATGCTATATCCAAGTGTTCCTGGAGCTTGGTATCCAACAAAAAGAATTGTATTTTTAGGATCCCATAAATTATGCTTTAGATGATGTTTGATTCTTCCAACATCACACATCCCACTTGCAGAAATTATAATAGATGGAATTGTGCTGTCATTTAAAGCTTTTGACTCTTCTGCACTCATCGTAAATTGAAGCCCTGGAAATTCTAATGGATCGTCTCCACTTAATATTCGTTCCTTCGTTTCTTCATCAAATAAATCCATGTTTTCTTTAAAAACTTCAGTTGCAGAAATTGCAAGCGGACTATCTACATATACTGGTGCTTTCATTAATGTTTTATATTCACGCATAAATTCTTCATTACCTTTTGTTTCTTTTATTTTATTTAGTTCATATAAAATTTCTTGCGTTCTTCCTACTGCAAAAGATGGAATAATTACATTTCCACCTCTATCTAAGGTCTCTGAAACAACTTTTAAAAAAATTTCTGCCTTTTCGTCGTTTTTCACATGCAATCTGCTTCCATATGTTGATTCCATAACCAAGTAATCAGCTGAATCTATCATTGTTGGAGAACCTATAAGAGGTATATCATTATTTCCAAGATCTCCTGAAAATACAATTTTCTTTTCTTCATTTTCTTCCTTTACCCATACCTCTATTATACTTGAACCTAGCATATGTCCTGCATCATTAAATCTTACGTGAATATTATCTGATATTTCAATAATTTTGTCATATGTTGCAGGTACAAAAAGTTCTAAACATCTTGCCGCATCTTCAGCCGTGTATAATGGTGGTAATGGCTTCTCACCTTTTCTTTCTCTTTTTTTATTTTGCCATTGTACTTCCATTTCCTGAATATGCCCACTATCTGGTAGCATTAGACTACATAAATCGCATGTTGCTTTATGAGCATAAATTGGATTCTTATATCCTTCATTATATAACTTTGGAATTCTTCCCGAATGGTCTATATGTGCATGTGTTAATAAAACAAAATCTATTTCATTTACATTAAAATCAAACTCTGCTGCATTTTCATATTCTTGTTCTGCATTTCCTTGGTATAGACCGCAATCAACTAAAAATTTCTTTCCTCCACCTTCTACTAAAAAATTTGATCCTGTAACTGTTTTTGTTGCTCCTAAAAATGTAATTTTCATAAATATTTCATCCTTTCTTAATCCACATTTTTTTACATGCTTAATTCTTGTACATTAAGCATCTTCACTCCAATTTGCCCTTATTTACATATAACAAATTAGAGTACTCTTAAATTATAAAAATACTTTAATATTTTTTTTAGGTCTAATTTTCAAATCTTTCTTATCTATAAGTTCTTCTATGTTTATGGTATTCTCAGCTATTTCTTCATCGAAAAAGCACACTTTCCAAATATCTTTTTCTTTAAAAACCTTTATTGTAACAGTCTCTAAAGATATAATTGTAGATGTAAATAAATTTTTTAATACTTCCACATTAATTTGTTCAATATTAGATATTTCAATCATTACCTTCTTTTTTATTGCCTTTAGTATAAGTGCTTTTTGAATATTCTCCAAATATTCTTTTAAACCATCTACCTGATTAACTTTTTTATCTGCACTTATAGGAATTAGATTAAAATATCTAAATTCATAAATTAAATTTACAATTTCCTGTTTTTCCTGTGCTTTATCTATTTTACATTTAAAAGCTTCTAATACATCTTTTTGTAAATCTATAGCAATTTTTAAAAGTGTCTTTTGATTGTTTTCTTTATCTATATCCAGTACATTAAAATATTCTATATATTTTTTTAGATTTTCTTGCCTTTTTAAAAATACCTGTGGATTCATTAAATGACTATATTCTTCTAGTTCTTTTATTTTTTTTGTTCTCTCTTCTTGCATTATATTTCTTAAGACTCTCTTGCTAAAAATTTTTTTCTCTAAAGGTAACTTCTCATTTCTTCTTTCATATTCTTGATCTAATAGTTCTTTATCATTTATTATTTGATCTATCTTCTTTATTTTTCTACCTAAACTTTTTTTCTTATTTCCAAGTTCAGCAAGATACTTAGAACTATTTTCAAATTTAGAATACTCTTTTTCTATTTTCTCTTTTTCATTTTTTGCTTCGTTTTTAAAATTTTCATCTAAAGCAATAAGCTGCAACATTGATATTTTTATAAGCTTTTTCATTATATCTTTCCTTAAAGCTTCTCCATATTTTTCTTCTAAATCATTTTCAAATTTTTCTAAATAATTAATTACAAATTTATTATTATTTATCCATTTTTCAAAAAAACTATTGTTAATTAAAATTATCAAATCTTGATATACCAAATTGTAAATTAAGTTTTCTATTTCAGAAGCTACAATATTCCATGAAAATCCATTAAAATCTCTTATGGGCTCGCATGTATTTATTGAATTTCCATTATTTAACATTTGAGTTAATGACTTTTTTATTACCGGATTTTCGTATTTTACTATGTTATCTTTCTTTTCAATTTTTGAAAGAGAAAATAGTAAAATTCTTTCTACAGGGAAACATTTTATTTGATTGTTTTTTTTATTTATCCAATACTTTTTACCTTTAGTCTCATCTTCTTCATCACTTTTAAAAAAGTCAATATGCTCGCATTCCTTTTGTATTATAAGAAATATTTTCTTCATATATTCATCTTTAGGTAAAACATTTTTCTTTACTTTTTCATAATCCTTATATGCCGTTTCCAATTTATAGCTCATATTAAGTAGCAAACTTTTTACATTTTCTTCATAGTCTTTTGTTGCTAAAAGTTCTTCCAATAAGTTGTCATAATCTTTTTTTACAAGCTTATTTAATATCTTATCCTTTTTATCTATCAATGTTTTTCTCCTTTTTCTGGCTTTTTAATTATTAAATAATATTTTCATAGCTCATTATTCTTCTTTTGCAGTAGACGACATCTTCATTTCCGCAAGTTTTTCTAATGTCCATAAAACTTCTCTTGGCTTGCTTCCTTGATAACCTGATATAACTCCTCTTTCCTCCATTTGATCAATTATTCTTCCTGCTCTTGCATAACCTACCTTAAATCTTCTTTGAATAAATGAGGTAGATGCTTGACCTGTTTCAACTACAGTGTCTATTGCTTCATTTAAAAATGGGTCAGTGTCATCATCTTCTTTTTGCTCTGCCTCTAAGTTCTTTCTTTGCTCTTCTTTATTTCCATTTTCTATTGTATCTAAAATGTCTTCTCTATATACCACTGTTCCATTTGATTTTACAAATTCTACTATCTGCTCTACTTCTTCATCAGATACAAATGCCCCTTGAACTCTTGTAGGCTTTGAAGCACCTGCTGGGAAAAATAGCATATCTCCCTTTCCTAAAAGCTTTTCTGCTCCTACTTGGTCTAAAATAGTTCTTGAATCAATTTGTGAAGAAACTGCAAATGCAATTCTAGATGGTACATTTGCTTTAATAAGTCCTGTAATTACATCTACAGATGGTCTTTGTGTTGCAATAACTAAATGCATTCCAGCAGCTCTTGCCTTTTGTGCAAGTCTGCATATGGCTTCTTCTACATCTTTTGCTGCAACCATCATTAAATCTGCAAGTTCGTCAACTATTATTACTATTTGAGGCAATTTTCCACCAGCTCCATCTTTTTCTACTACCTTGTTATATCCTTTTAAATCTCTTACACCTTTTTCAGCAAATTTATTGTATCTGTCATCCATTTCTTGAACTGCCCATGCCAATGCCCCTGCTGCTTTTTTAGGGTCTGTTACGACTGGTATTAATAAATGAGGAATTCCATTATAAACAGAAAGTTCTACTACTTTTGGGTCTACCATTATTAGTTTTACTTCACTTGGTTTACTATTATAAATCATGCTTGTAACAATTGTGTTTATACAGACACTTTTTCCTGAACCTGTAGAGCCTGCAATTAGCACATGTGGCATCTTTGCAATGTCTGCTATTATAGCACTTCCTGCAACGTCTTTTCCAAGAGCTACACTTAATTTCGAATTATTGTTTTGGAAATTATCACTTTCTATAACTTCTCTTAAACCTACCATTTCTTTTTCTTTATTTGGGACTTCAATTCCTACAGCTTGTTTTCCTGGAATTGGAGCTTCAATTCTTATTGTTTCTGCAGCTAAATTTAAGGCTATGTCATCAGCTAAATTTGCAATTTTGCTTACTCTTACACCTTCTGCTGGCTTAAGTTCATATCTCGTAATTGCAGGTCCCACTGTTACGTCTTCAACTCTTGCCTGAACTCCGAAACTGTATAAAGTTTTTTGAAGTTTATTTGCTGTTTCTGCAAACGATTTGGTTCCACCCTTTAATGATGATTTTTCTGCTTTTTTTAGTATTTTAACTGGAGGGAATATATAATTTTCTTCATCTACTGTAATTGTATGTTCTAGTTGAAGTACTTGCTTTGTTTTATCTTCTTTTTGTTGTTCCTCTTGTTTAAATAATTGTGCTTGATTATCTACAAAATTTTCTTCATAACTTTCTGAATCATTACTATTTGCAATATCTTCACATGCAATCGAATTTGCTGTCATAGTTACGCTTGAATTTTTTTTCTTCTTCTTCAATTTAGAAAATAATCCACTATCTTCTTCGTCATCTTCTATTATTCTTCCATTTAATTTAATTTTTATTTGTTCTTCCATAGGAGTATTTGAATTAGTCTCAACTTCTTGAATTGCTTTGATTTCTTGACTTACTTCATTTTTCTGTGTTTCATTTTCTGTTTTACTTTGTTTGCTGTTTCTCTTCTGTTCTTTTATCTTTTGATTTTTCTCATATTTTATGTCTTGCTCTCTTTCTTTTTCTTTTATTTCTTTTCTTTCTATATATTCTTCCAATTTATTACTTATAATTTTTGATATATCAACTTCAAACACAAAAGCAAATAATATTATTGCAACACCTACACTTAAAACAACTGCTCCTAATATTCCAAGTAACCTTACACTTGGCACTGCTGCAAGTGTTCCAATAACGCCTCCGCCTATGTCGTTTGAACCGAAGCGTATAAGCTCTTTTTAGAATTTGTGAGATATCTCCTGTTATATCTAGGCTACCCTTTGAGATTTGATATATACTCATTATCACTGCTATAAATATCAATAAAACCGCATATTGAAACAACTTTTGGGTAATATATTCTTCTTCCTTTTTACATGCCATTTTCATTGCTATTGCAAAAGTACCAAGTGGCAAAACATATCTCAAAATTCCTAGCATTCCTCCTAGAGTTTCATTTAAAGTTTTACCTAGTAACCCTGAATCTGTATATAATAATACTGCAAGAAGTATACTAAATACAATTGTTCCGATTAATTTAAAATCCATTTTGTTTTTTCTTTTTTTGTTTCTGCTTTGAGTACTTTTCGACCCTTTAGCATTTGCCATTTGTATCATTCCTTTCATTATAATTATAGCTATTTTTTTTAATTTATATATATAATTTTTATTTAGTTTTTTATAATTAAACAGTTGTTTAATTATAAAAGTATAGTTCTTTTATTTTCACAGTATATTTTACCAAAACACAAAAAAAATAGCAACAAATTTTGCCATTTTTTCCTATAAACATTTTTAACAATTTACGCTTAGATAAAAATATACATATTATTATATTATGCCTGTATTAATGCTTTTCATTAATCTGTAAATTGTATTTTTAAAAATTATTATTGTAATTCCTTTCTACTATTCTGAATAGTCTTAATTGTATCTTCTAAAGAAATTTGCATTAAATTTAACGCTTCTGTCATGTTTTTCTCTAAATTTCCTAATGTATCTGTTAATACCTTTTCAGTGCTATTTAGAAGTCCATCAGCATACTCTTTTGTACCTGTTGTAATTTCTCTAGACATTTCATTTGCAGTCTCTATAATTTCGTTTTTCTGATCATAAGCTTTTCTAGTTATTTCATGCTCGTCAATCATAGAAATAATTCGATTTTCTGCCTCTTTAACTATTTCGTCTGCTTCCTTTTGAGCCTCTAATAAAATTCTTTGTCTTTCTTCCTTAACCCATTTTGCTTGTTTAAGCTCATCTGGAAGTTTCAATCTTACTTCTTTAATAATTTCTAACATTTCTTCTTTGTCAACAACACTTTTAGTCGTAAATGGTAAATTCTTACTATTCTCTAATATATCTTCCAATGTTTCTAACAATGTAAATATTTCCATAGTCATCTTTCCTCCTAGAAAATTTTATAATCATCGATTTATTCTCTTTTGCAAGAAAATAATATTTGCTCTTCCATATTTTCTTTTATCTATAACTTCTAATTCTAAATCTTTAATTTCTTCAAGTATTCTTTTTTCTTCATCTGTTTCAACTATTATTAATGAATCATCTTTTATGCAATTATATTCTAAAATTTTTTCTAAAGCATCTTTTATAAAACTTGTCTTATATGGCGGATCTAGATAAATAATGTCAAATTTTTTTAATTTCATTTTCTTTAAAAACTCTTTAAAATCCATATTATAAAAACAAGTTTTTTCTTCTAAATGTGTTTTTTCAATATTCAATTTTATAATTTCTGTTGCATCCCATGATTTATCACATAAATATACTTCTTTTGCACCTCTGCTCGCAAATTCTAATCCGATTGCGCCACTACCTGCAAATAAATCCAGTACAGTACTTTCTAAAATTTTATCTTGAATTATATTAAATAGAGATTCTTTTACTCTATCCAGGGTTGGTCTTGTTTCCATCCCTTCTAAAGTATATAATTTTGTTCCTCTTGATTTTCCACTTATAATTCTCATAAATTGCCTCTTTTTTATAATAGCTTTTGATTCATATTACTATTTTATCTCATTTTTTTAGAATGTCAATATAATTGACAGAAATGTAATATATATTTAATATAATTGTAATATTACACCAATATTACATTGACAATAGGAGCATTTTTTATCTCTATTTTCTAGTCAATCAACACAAAAAGACCATTCACAAATTTCATGAATAGTCTTTTGTCTTAAATTATTCCTTATTTATTGCCTTAATTATTTCCAATTGAGAATAAAGCATAGATTCCATTTTTACTTTATATATATCAAATTGCTTTTGTAAGTCTTCTAAAGATCTCTTTTTCACTGATATTTGATGTTCAATATCATTTAATTCTTTTTGTGCAGTTGATTTAGCATCTTTAATCATTTGGTCCGCTTGTTGTTTAGCTACCTGTTTTACTTCGTCTGCAGTTTTTTGAGCCATAACTAATGTATTTTTTAAAGTTGACTCTATTGTTCTGTAATGTTGTAATTCATTATTTAGTTCATCAATTGTTTTAGATACTTCTTTTAATTCTTTATATTTCTTTGCATAATCTGCCCCTATTTCATCTAAAAAATCATCAACTTCTTCAACACTGTATCCATTCATCATTTGTTTAGAGAATTTTTTATTTTCAATGTCTAGTGGTGTAAGCATACTATGACCTCCTTACTATTAATTGATGTTATTTTTGTTAAGCCATGAAACTGACAATTTATTTTTTATTTCTTCTCTTGCCATTTCATTCGTTATTTCATAATTAACAGGTGCAATTAAGAATATAGAATTTGATACTTTTTGGATATGTGCATCTAATGCATATACTCCTCCACTTATAAAATCAACTATTCTTCTTGCTACATCTTTATTAACATATTCTAAATTAACAATTACAGATTTTTTTTCTTTTAAGAAACTGCATATTTCTTCTGATTGTTCAAAACTTGTAGGTTGAGAAATTACCATTCTAATTGATTGAGTTTGTGGCATAGATACCACCTTACTGTTATTGTTATTATTTCTTTTTATAAAGCTCTTTTTTTCTTCTGGTTGTTGTTCTTCATCATCATAATCATATTCATATAAATCTTCTTCTTCATTTTCTATATTTTCTGGTTCCGCTTGATCCATCCCAAATAAATTCCATACTTTGCTCATTATTGCACTTGACATTGCAAAAACCTCCTAAAATCTTTGTTTTTTAATCATTAATCACTTGCCATTAGTATCCTACTTTTTTTGTTGATTGTCAAGCGTTTATTTCAAATGTAATATAAACTTAATATTCTTGTAATATTTTTGTAATATTTTATTTAATTTTATTCAAATCTGGATATAGTAAAATCATGTCATATTGTGAAATTTTGCTGTATGTCGATGCATCAATTCCAAGATTTTCAAAATCCTCAGAGCTGTAATTTTCTACAATAGAATATTTATCATTTTTCTTCAATATTTTAACAAATACTTTACTATATGTCCCTGCTTTTTCTTTTATAACAAAAGTATTTCCTTCATTATCCTCTAATATTACATCGTTTGGTACTTTAAGCCCAGACTTGCTCCACCAAGTAATATTAAATGAAATTTTTCTATAATCTATAAGTTCATCATTTAGGTTATTTAAGCAAAAAACAATCAATATTTTATCGCTTCCATCTTGAGGAATAACATATTCAACTTTTGCATCTATCTCTATTCCACTAGATAAGGTAATAAGAACTTTATCTCCAATTTTTGCCTCTTTAGCAGCAGCAGAATCTAAAGAAGTGGCAATTCTTACATTAAAATTATTTATAATCTTTGCCTCCTCATTACTTACAGGTACTATCCTTCCAGTTTTTATTCCCAAATTTTCAAGTTTCTCCTCTGTCAGCTCCTGTATACTATTTGGTGACAAAGTATTTTCTAACCCATCAACTCTGTATGAAACCATACCTGCAACTGGTGCTACAATATATTCTGAACCTTCAGTAAGCTCGGATTCATATTTTTCTCTTTCTTCTGTAAGTTCTTTTATATAAGATCCTCTTGCGCTAAGTTCACCTATTATTTTTGCTTTTTTTGTTACAATATTTGATATATCTTTTTTTAATTCTGATACCTTTTGCAAATCTGTTATTGAATTTATTGATTTTACTTTATCATCTATCTGCTTTTCCAGATTTTTAATATCTGTTGGGAAATACCCCTCTTGCTTACATAATGCATCTTGTATTTTCAAGTCTATCTCTTCTATTTTTTTCTTTAAGTCATCTTCATCATCTGCCATATATCTAAACACTGCCTGTTTTTTTGCAACTCTTTCCTTTTCTGAGACTATTTGAGTTATACCGTTTTTATAGTTTTCACCCTTTATTACTGTCTCTTCTCTTATTATGATTCCGTGTTCCTGTTTCTTCTTGTGTTAAAGTTCCGCTTTCTATTGTAAATGTGTCTGTTGGTGTTTTTACAAGTAAGTATATGGCATATAATATGTATATCAAAATTACAACAAACAATATATACATTAAATATTTTCTAATTTCTATTTTCTTTCCTTTTTTTATATCTACAACGTTTTTCAAATTATCTCCTCCAAAATAATATCTATATTATTTTGCCTGTTTGCCAGTCCATCAAGCCATATTTTATCTTTATTTTTTCTAAACCATGTTAGCTGCCTTTTTGCATATTTCCTTGTTTCTTGTTTTATTTTTTCTTTCATTTCTTCATATGTCATTTGACCGCTCAAAATATTCTACTACCTCTTTATAACCTATTGCTTGCATCGCTGTTGGAAATTCTTTATATTTTTCCAAAATACCTTTTACTTCCTCAAGCAATCCTCTAGCTAGCATTTCGTCAACTCTTTTATTTATTCTATCATATAAAATTTCTCTTTTTATATCTATTGCAAATACTTTATAATCGTATTTAGTTTCATTTTTTTTCGATTCTTTGTCTAAAAAGGTTTTGGTTTTCCCTGTCTGATTATATATTTCTAATATTCTTATTATTCTTTTTTTATCATTTGCACTTATTTTTTTACAAGCCTCTTCATCTATTAAGTAAGCTTTTTTATAAAGTTCTTGTAAACCTTCTGGTGTCTGAGCCTTTTTTTCCAAATTCTCTCTATATTTTTTGTCAAATTTTATATCTGCGTATTCAATATTATATATCAGACTATCAGCATAGAGTCCTGTGCCACCAACAACTATAGGTATTTTGTTTTGTTTTAATATTTTTTCAATACACTCTTCTGCTTGCTTTTTATAATCTGCAACGGAAAATCTTTCATTGGGTGATGCTACATCAATCATATAGTGTTTTATTCCCTGCATTTCATTCACAGTTGGCTTTGCAGAACCAATTGTCATGTCTTTATATATTTGCATGGAATCACAAGATACAATTTGTCCATTTATTCTTTTTGCAAGATCTATTGATAATGCTGTTTTTCCTGATGCTGTTGGTCCTACAATTACTATTACCTTTGGTTTCATTTTTCTATCGCTCCTTTTTTCAGCCTTCTTTCTATCTATGATAAATACTTAATATTCCGTTTTGAATGTTATTAAAATATAAACATTGAAATATGCTTAAAATGAAAAATATTACTAACAAAATTATTATTTTCCTTTTAAATACCTCTCCCTTAATTTCGTCGGATTTCAATTTTCCTATTTGAATAGATGTATATGGCATCAAAATAAATCCATTTATAGGTATAAATATCATTAAAAGTATTCCTCTTACAGGGGAAATCATTTTGTCATTTGGATATGACACCCCTAATTTAGATATATTAAAATTAATTAGTGTTATTATTCCTACTACTATTATACCTGCAATTATATACATTACTTTTATTTTATTGTTTTCAAAGGCTTTTTCGGAGTGCCATGTCCACATGCACAATACTATCCACAATATTAATGCAACTATATATATTCCTAATTTCATTTTAATCTCATTCCTTCCTAAAGCACAAATCTGATTTGTTATTTCCTTTCAAATTTTCTTTCTATATCATATTTTGACATTTTTATAACTGTAGGTCTGCCATGTGGGCATGAAAATGGATTTGGAAGCTTCAAAAGCTCGGTCATAAGACTATCTACTTCTTCTTTAGAAAGTACCATATTTGCTTTTACTGCTGCTTTGCATGCAACTGTTGCTATAAATTTTTCCTCTTTTTCTTGTTTCGCTGTTCTTGCCACAGTATTTATTTCATCCAATGTTTCCATAAATAGTTCTTTTGTTTCTAAATCTATACATATATCTGGTACTCCAGATAATTTTATAGTATTTTCTCCAAATTCTTCTACTATGAATCCAGCTCTTTCAAACATTTTTAAATTGTCTTTGGCTATTCCCATCTCTTTATGCGTCAACGTAATTATATCTGGCAATAATAATAATTGTGAATTATTTGTATTTTCACTATAAAAATTCTTTTTTATTTTCTCATACATTATTCTTTCATGTGCAGCATGTTGATCCATTATATAAAGCTCATTTGCTATTTCTAGTATTATATATGTATTAAACGCTATTCCAATAAATTTATATGTTGGTTTATTATATTCTTCTATATTTTCAAATAATGACATATTACTTGTAGATGTTTCTTCATCAATTTTATAAAGGTTTTCTTGATTTTCCTTTTCTTTTATTTGTTCGTCCTCTGTATTTTCCTTAATTCTTCCACCATATGGCTCTTTTCCAAAAAGCTTTCTGTACATTTCTTTAAATGATAATTCTTCTTGTAATTTTTCTTGAAGATTTTTTTCTTTTACAACTTTGGCTTCGCTTGAAACCAAAGTTGGAGCATCTGTATTATTTAAAATTTTAGCATTTTCCTTTAAATTACTATTTTCAATATTATCACTTGAATTTTCTTGCATTTGTTTTATACTTACATTTTCATTATTTGATTGTTTAATATTTACATTTTCTGTTTTATTATTTTCTTGTGTTTGGGTAATAACTCCTTCTTCTAAAGAATCAACTTTTTCCTGATTTTGGTTATGTGTTTTGTCATTTTCAACATTTTCCGACTTACTCGATACATTTTCTTCATTTTCAAAAACAATAGGTATCATTTTTTCTTTTTTTTCTTCCGAAACTTCTATTGCCTCTTTTTCAGTTGATATTTCATCGTTTGAATTTATTTCTTGTTTATTATTTTGATTATTGTCGAGTTTTTGATTATTGTCGGATTCTTCAACTTTTTTACCTAAATCAGAGTTTTCGTTTTTTTCTTCATGTTCAGGAATTTTATTTTCTTCTCTTCTTTTAAATATTCCTCCAAATCCTCTTGTAAAATTTGATTGAATTTTGAATGCATCCCTTGAATTATTTTGAACTTCTTTATTTCTTTCTCTATCTGATATCAAATTAGCCTTTAAAAGTGTGTCTTTTATTGCATGATACATTGCTTTAAAAACTATATCTTCATTTTCAAATCTTACTTCCAATTTTGCAGGATGAACATTTACATCTACCTTGGTTGGATTCATTTCTAAATTTAAAATCATAAATCCAAACTTTCCAATTGGAATAAGTCCTTTAAATGCTTGCTCCGATGCTGCAGTTAAGACCTTATCCTTAACATATCTTTTATTTACAAAAAATATTTGATTAGACCTATTTGACCTTGCTATAGCTGGTTTTCCTATTACTCCATTTATTTTTATATAATCATATTCATATGAAACCTCTAAAACCTCTTCTGTAGTTTGTTTTCCATAAATGCTGTAAATTACATCTTTTATATTTCCACTTCCATTTGTTTGAAGTACTGTTTTATTGGTGTTTATTAATCTTATTGCTATTTCTGGATGTACCAAGGCCATTCTTGTCATTACATCTTCAATATATCCACTTTCTGTGAAATCTTTTTTTAGAAATTTATATCTAACAGGTGTATTAAAAAATAAATTTCTTACTGTAATACTTGTCCCCTTTGTACATCCTTCATCTTCTACAAGCAAAACTTCTCCACCTTCTACTACAATTTTTGTTCCTACACTTTCTTCTTCAGTTCTTGTAACAAGTTCTACAGTTGCAATTGACGCAATACTAGCTAATGCCTCTCCTCTAAATCCCATAGATTTAATACTGCCTAGATCATTTGCATTTCTTATTTTACTGGTTGCATGCCTTTCAAATGCCATTTCTACATCGTCTCTTGCAATTCCCTTTCCATTATCTGAAATTCTTATATATGATATACCACCATTTTTTATTTCTACTGTTATATTTGTTGCTCCTGCATCTATAGAGTTTTCTACCATTTCTTTTATTACAGAGGCAGGCCTTTCTATAACCTCTCCTGCTGCAATTTGGTTTATTGTTAATTCATCTAATAATACTATATTTCCCATATAAA
>CANQFW010000005.1 GCA_947599995.1 uncultured Clostridia bacterium | reverse complement strand
AAAAGTGAAAGATGCACTAATTAATATGTTATATTACACAAAGCGTTTAAAATGATTCTATAAAAAAACGGACTAACAAATTCTACAAAACATTGCTTTTAGAATTTTTAACGTTCGCATATTTCTCCTCTACGTCAAATCTATCGTTTTTTACAATGACTTTCCTAGAGTATAAAAAAGAAACTTGTCATCAAGAAACAAGTCTCCTTTTATATGAATTCATATAATTTATATATAATTCTTATTTTTTATTATTATTAACTAAATCTTTTAATGCTTTACCAGCTTTAAATACTGGAGCTTTTGATGCAGGTATTTTTATTTCTTCCTTAGTTTGTGGATTTCTTCCTTTTCTAGCAGCTCTTTTTCTTACTTCAAAAGATCCAAATCCAACTAATTGAATTTTTTCACCTTTTGCTAGTTCTTCTGTTATAACCTCTACAAATGCATTAACTGTAGATTCAGCAGCTTTTTTTGTTTCTCCTGTTTTTGCAGCTACTGCTGCTACCAATTCAGCTTTGTTCATTACTATTACCTCCTATAAGTTTTATGTTTATATATAGTAGATATTATGCTTATGCATTATAAATACTACACTAATTAAAAATATTCGCCAATGTTCGCTAAAATCCCTCTTTTTTTGAAAAAATATTTTTCTTTTTGGGCTTTAACGTATTTTAAAATCGTTTCTTTTAAATGTTCTTAACATAATGGTGCACATAATATAAACAATTAAAGCAACCCCTAATGATAGTATTGTAGCCATTTTATGAATAATTATTCCATTTAATTTTTTATATGCATAATTTGAGAAAAAAGCCATACAAACAGTTGCAATAATTGGCTTTAAGAAAAAATTATTAAACCCTAATTTCATTTTTAATTTTCTAGTCAAAGCACTATATCCCATTATAACCGCAATACCATTACATACAATGTTTCCAATAACAGCACCAAATATACCTATCCTAGGATTTTTAATTAATAATATATTACACACAAACTTAAATATAGTTCCAATGCCTAAAGCAATTGAAGGCATCTTTACCTCTCCTATTCCGTGCAAAATCCCATTAATTGTTTGTAGCATTAGCATAAATAAAATCGACACACTGCTAAGTCTTAGTAAATCAGCACCTTTACATGCATTGGGAAAAAATAAATTTAAAATCTGTTCAGAAAAAATCATCATTCCAACTGTTGCAGGAAGCCCAATAACTACACTAAATAGTAAAAAGATTTTGGCCTTATTTCTTACATCTTCCAGATTTCCCTTTGCATTTGCTCTAGCAATATTAGGCACAAGAGCTGTTACCAGTGCTACATTTATAGATAACGGCAAAGCACAAAGTGTATCAATCTTACCACTTAATATTCCATATTGCTTTTTAGCTTCTACCTCATTCATAAATTCTTTTAAAAATCTTACAACAGTAAATGAATCGATATTTTTACTAAATGATGACATAAGACTACTTATAGAAATTGGAAAAGCAACACCAATTATTTTTTTCATAGTCCTTCGAACTCTTGTCGGTATATAATTTGTACTAGAGACAATGTCTTGTGCTATATCCTTCTTTTTACTAAGATAATATAAATATATATAAGCAAAACTAATAGCTGTTGCAATAGATGTGGCCAAATTTGCTGCAGCAGCCATTAAAGTAGTATTAACAGAACATAAAAAAGCAACACTTTCTACTAGAACAATAGTAAAAATTGTTTTAAAAAATTGTTCTATAGATTGAGATTTAGCTGTGGCAGAAAATCTTTGTGTTCCATTAAAATATCCTCTAAAAACAGATATTATAGATACGAAAAAAATTGAAGGTGATAGTGCAATTAATGACTGCTCAGCCTCTGGAATTTGTAGCCATACATTAGCAATGGTTTTAGCAAATATAAATAGTAAAACTGTCCCAATTGCTCCAGCAACAGCAAACATAAAAAATGATATTTTAAAAATTCTATGAGCACCTTTATTATCACCAATTGCTACTCTTTCAGATACAAGCTTTGCAATAGCATTTGGAACACCTGTTGACGAAAAAGTAAGAAGTAATGCATATATTTGAAAGCCACTACTATATATTGCGTTTCCACTATCTCCAAAACCCTCTCTATTAGTTAAATACAGCTTATATGCAAGCCCAATTATTTTTATTAAAATCTGTGAAAATATTAAAGCAAAAATGCTTTTTAATAATGTTTCTTTCTTATTTTTCATAAAAAAAACCTATACCCCTTGACAAAAACACTTTTTTGTAATAAAATTATTCAGTATTATATAAAAATATGAATTAAAATAAAAACTTCTCCCCGGTGGTTTTTGTTTAATTATCATATATATTAAAAATTATAAAAATAGGAGGGTATATTTTACCATGAATAATACTACATACAGCGTAAAAAAAAGCGAAATAGAAAGAAAATGGTATATAATCGATGCTGCAAATAAGCCATTAGGAAGAGTTGCAACAGAAGCTGCTAGATTACTTGCCGGAAAACATAAACCAATTTATTCTAACAACATAGATACAGGTGATCATGTTATAGTAATTAATTGTGACCAAGTAAAATTAACAGGGAATAAATTAAACCAAAAAATTTATAGACATCATTCTGGATATATTGGAGGAATGAAAGAAATATCTGCAAAAGATATGATTGAAAAAAATTCTACAAAAGCAATGACACTTGCAATAAAAGGAATGTTACCACATAACTCATTAGGAGCTCAAATGCTAAGAAAATTAAGAGTATATAAAGGTAGTGAACATGAAAATCAAGCACAAAAACCTGAAATATGGAATTATTAATTTAAGGGAGGAAATATAAATGCCTAAAGCTGACAAAAAATATTATTATGGTACTGGTAGAAGAAAGAACTCAATAGCTAGAGTTAGACTTATAGAAGGTACTGGAAAAATCACTATAAATGGAAGAGATATCGATGAATTTTTCGGATTAGAAACTTTAAAAGTTATAGTTAGACAACCATTAAGCGTTACTAACACTACAGCAAAATATGATGTTATATCTACAGTAAAAGGTGGAGGTTGCACAGGTCAAGCTGGAGCTATTCGTCATGGTATAGCTAGAGCTTTAAATGAAGCTAATTCAGAGTTTAGACCTACTTTAAAATCAAATGGATTTCTAACAAGAGATCCAAGGATGAAAGAAAGAAAGAAATATGGTCTTAAGAAAGCTAGGAAAGCTCCTCAATTTAGTAAGAGATAATATCTTTTTTCATAAAAAAAAATCTTAGTAATTTTAAAATTTCTAAGGTTTTTTTGTTACTATGTTTGACTAAATTTATATAATAAAAAGCCTTAAAATGAATTAATCTTCATTTTAAGGCTTTTCTTTACATTGCTTCTTGCTCTTCAGTAATTGTATTACTATCTTCATTATTATCAGCTAACTTTATAACTTCCAAACTTCCAATTGAAACCTCATATGCTACCTTTTTTACAACTGTTCCATCTTCATATTTCTTTTCATAATTTCTTGATTGAACTCTACCTACTATTTTAACTTCTGAACCAACTTCAAGGTTTTGACAAAATCTTGCATTTCTTCCCCATGCTATTGATGGAATATAGTCTGATTTATTATAAGCTCTGTTTACAGCCAATAAAATATCAGCTATCTCTCTGCCAAATGGTGTTTGTCTGTATATAGGTTTCTTGCATATGTAACCGATTAATACAACTTCGTTTGTTATCGTATCTTTTTTTGCAAACTCATTTGCTAAAGTTGTATCTCCTTCTTCAGATGACTTAATTTCTTCTTCAAGTTTTTCAATATCTTTTGCAAATACTGTTAATATTAATCTGTTCTTTTCATTTTCATAACTATTGTACGATCTGAATTGTCCTTTTATTAATAGCTTCGTTCCAATTTTCATCATATCGTCTGTAATCAATCTTTCAGATACCGTTACAGGTATAATATCTGCATTACCACTTAAACGTGGTATTGAAAGATCAAAAGAATAGAACCTTTCTCCATAAATTTCATGACTGAATTGCTTTTCAGATGTTACCTTACCTACTAAAGTTAAGTAGTTGTTTTCTAAATAATTTGTATCCAATTTAAATTCCTCCCTATTTTTATATTATCGATAGTTGTTTACTTTATTTGAGTCTCCTAAATCTCATACATCATATTATACACTATTTTTTTGGTTTTGTCTACATAAAAAGTTAAATTTTTCTAAATTATTTTAACTTCTTCTTCATAAATGCTTAAAATTGCGAAAATTGCAAGAATATTATATGTCTTATTTATATTATTCTTATTTACTTTTATGTCAAATTCCTGTTCCTCAATTATTTTCTTTGATACATTTTCTATATTTCTCTGAAAACATATCAATACATCATCTTCTTTAATACTAGATATAGTTATTGTGGCTTTCCTATTTAACCCATAAGTTATTACATTTATTTTATTATCTTTAAAAAAATTTAAATCATTACTAATATCAGAATTTAGGATTAAATACTTTGCTCTTTTTATTATTTCTTCTAAATATTTAGATGTTTTAAGTAATTCTGATATATTTTCATTAATTATTAAAGCTTCAAAAGTAATATTCTTTATATTCTCCAAACTTCTTCTATTAATATTTATAACATCAAATTTCATAGATGATGAATTCTTAATAATCTCATTTCTTATAAAATTACTATCATTTTCCTTAGCAACAACTCCAATTAAAGGCATTTTTCTTCCTTTCATATTTTTTTAATTTCAATATAAATTAATTATACATATCGTAAAATCTATTAACATAAAAGAAGCCAAGAAAGTCTTAATTTCTTTTTTATACTTTTATTATATATTCAAATTTAAATTTTATACCTAATTTTTATTAAAATTACCATTATTTGTATTAACAATATTAATTTCATTATCTATAGAACTATTTATCATGGCATTGCTAGAGGTTTCTTCACTCTCTGTAAAATTAGAACTAATTATACTAGACATAAAAAACAAAGTAATAATAGTAAAAACTGAAACAACATATGCATAAACCTTTTCTTTATTTATAACCAAAAACATATTTTTCAACGCAATTTCCTCCAATAATAATCTTACTACAATTGTATGATTATTATTAGAGGAAAATTCTTATTTTTTATTATTTTATTTGCTTCATAACTTCTTCAGCAAAGTTTTCTTCTTTCTTCTCGATTCCTTCACCTTTTTCAATTCTTGCATATCTTACTATTTTTGCATTCTTAGATTTTAATAAATCACAAATCTTCATATTTGGATCTTTAACGAACTCTTGCTCTAATAGGCAAATTTCGCTATAGAATTTACCAATTCTTCCACTTACAACCTTTTCAGCTATTGCTTCTGGTTTACCCTCATTTATAGCTTGAATTTTTAAGATTTCCATTTCTTTGTCAACTCTTTCTTGTGGCACATTTTCTCTATCTAAAAATTCTGGTTTAGCGGCTGCAATTTGCATGCATATGTCCTTAGCTAATTCATTGTCAGCATTTTCCATTTCCACTAGAACAGCAATTTTTCCGTTACCGTGGATATATTTTTCAATTAATCCATTTGAAGATTCAAATCTTTCAAATCTACGAATACTTAATTTCTCACCAATCTTTGCTGTCTTATCTATTAATATTTCAGATACAGTCTTTGATTCATCTTCTATTGATTTTTGATTTAATAAATCTTGTACATCAGAAGGATTTTTAATAGCTACTTGTTTAGCAAGTATTTCAACAAAGTTTCTAAATTCTGCATTTTGCGCAACAAAGTCTGTTTCTGAATTTACCTCTACAGCAGCACCTATTTTTCCATCTTCTGTTACATAGGCTAAAACTAATCCTTCAGCTGCAATTCTATCAGATTTCTTTGCAGCCTTTGCAATTCCTTTTTCTCTTAAAAGTTCAGCAGCTTTCTGCATATCTCCATCTGCTTCTGTTAATACTTTTTTGCAGTCCATCATTCCTGCTCCTGTTTTCTCTCTTAAATCCTTTACCATTTGAGCTGTTATCATTTTTTATTTTCCTCCTTTTTAAACAAGAGTAGAGCAGCTAAGCCCTACTCTTTTATTTACCTTATATTATTCTTGGTTTGCAACTACTTCTTCCATAGTTTCTGTTTTCTCTTCTGCAGCTTCTACAACACTTTCCATTGTCTCTTCGGCTTCTACAGAAGTCTCGAAACTTTCACCTTGTCTTCCTTCTATAATTGCATTTGCCATAACATCTGTTATTAATTTAACAGCACGTATTGCATCATCATTTCCTGGAATTGGATAATCTAATACTTCTGGGTTACAATTTGTATCAACTATTCCAACAAGTGGTATATTTAATTTTTTGGCTTCTTGAATTGCATTGTATTCTTTTTTTGGATCTACCAAGAATATAACACCTGGAACTTCTTCCATTTCTTTTATTCCACCTAAATTAGCTTCTAGTTTTGCCATTTCTTTCTTTAATAAAATAACTTCTTTTTTAGGTAGTACATCAAATGTACCATCTTCTTGCATTTTTTCTAAATCTTTTAATCTTTGTACTCTCTTTTTGATTGTATCAAAGTTAGTTAACATTCCTCCTAACCATCTTTGATCTACATAGTACATTCCACTCTTTTGAGCAGCTTCTTTAATACACTCTTGTGCTTGTTTTTTTGTTCCTACGAATAATACTGTTTTTCCTTGTTCAGCTTGACTTTTCATGAATTCATAGGCCTCATCTAATTTTTTTGACGTTTTTTGTAAGTCAATTATATGGATTCCATTTCTAGCTTGGAATATGTATTCAGCCATTTTAGGATCCCATCTTCTTGTTTGATGTCCAAAATGAACACCAGCTTCTAGTAATTGTTTCATTGCAACAACTGCCATTTTTTATTCCTCCTTTTTGTTTTTGCTTCCATAAAGTTCTACATTTATTAAGACCTAATTTATAGGCACTCCTTTTTAAACTCCCTTTATGTGTTTGTTGGTAGCATAATTTTCTACCTAAATTAACGTAAAATATTCTATCATATAATTGAATATTTTGCAATACAATTTGTGAAATTTTTGACATAAGTTTTAATATTACCGTTGTTTTAAGTGTAGAGCAGTTCAAAATAAACTATTTTTGCTTTTTTTATTTTCCTATTTTCTATAAAATGATAAAAAAACATCGCTTCATCTCCGTAGTAAAGATAAAGCAATGAAAAAGTTAATATTCAAACCACAACCCCTGTTTTTTCAATTTATTAATAACATTCTGTTGTTCCGAATAAGTTAGAGAAAAGTAAATTTTTTTATTTTTATCAGCAACAAAGTATAAATAATCATTCTTAGCTGGTCCTAAAACAGACTTTATAGATTCTTCTGAAACAGTTGAAATTGGTCCTACTGGTAATTTTCCATTCATATTTGGTCCACGTGTATTATATGGATTGGATTCGTTTATTTCTTTAGAATATAAATTTCTTTCTCCCATATCTACCTTTATAGCATAATATGTTGTCACATCGCTACCTAAAGGCATATTTTTTTCTAATCTATTTTGTATAACCCTTGCGATTCCTCTCCTACTTTCTACATCATTTCCCTCAAGTTCAACAATAGATGCCATAGATAATATTTCATGAACACTGTATTTACTCTTTTCAATATATTTTTTATATTTGGTTAATATAGTATCCGTTTCATCTAATAATACCTTAAAAATTTCTTCTACTGTTACATCTTTATTCTTAAAAGTATATGTTTCGGGATATAAATATCCTTCTAAAGGATAATATATATTTTCATCTTGGATTTCATCCGTTAGGAACCAATATTCTTCTATTAATTTTGAAATATATTCCTTATCCTCAAGTAAGTCAAAAACATCATCTGCTGAATTTGATGTTTCAGATTCAATATATTTAGCAATCCACCTCATGTTTTTTCCTTCTAAAAAGGTCATTGTAACATCATCTTTAATTACATTTCCTTTTGATATTGTTCCTAAAACTTCTTCTAAGTTCATTGATGGACTTAATTCATACCTTCCTGCTTGCAAATTTGTGACATTATTTAATCTGATAAATATTTTCGTTACAAACTCATCCTTTATCAAATTTTCTTCCTTCAACTTGCTAATTATTTTTACTGTGCTCATCCCTTGTTCAATTTCTACTTCCTTTTTTTCAGTAGACGCTTCATCTACTGGCTCTGTCATATTGTTAAACCATACAACCAATCCGAATACTGCTCCAAATATAAGTACTATTCCTAATATTAATATAATTATATATTTTTTTTCCTTCATATTTCTCCTCTGTTTTATTGTATTTTTATGAATTCGCTATTTATCCCACATTCATTGAACACAGGCTTAGCCTCTATTTCTAATCTTTTAAAATTTTCATCTTGACCCTTACAAATAACTCTTATTTGCATTTTATCATTCTCTATTGCTTCTGTAAATATATTCCTTATTAATTCTTCTCTTTTTGCAAAATTCGATATATCTTTATTAGTTATGTCTTTTTCAATAAATTCACTGTTAGTAATATTTTCTTTAACATTAAGCTCTTCTCTTTCGTCTACTATATTAGTTAATTTTTTTGTTTTCACATATCCTATGTATCCTTCTTTAGTCATTACTTTTGACCAATTTCCTTCTTCAGATATGTACACTACAATGTCATCTTTCTTTACCTTCGTAAGAATTTTTGAAAATAGGCTTTTTTCTTTCTTAACGTTTAATCTTTTCTTTGCCGTTGCAACTGTTTTCTTTGTAGATAAATCTTCAATTATTGCAATATTTGAAGATTTAAAATAGTTAAAATTAATATCATAAACACTTTCCAATTCCGATATTGGAAGAAATATTTTTTCATTCATTTTTATTGGCCCTGCTATGATTGACTTTTTTGATCCATTTATTGTAATTTCATTTTTCCCTATTTCTAAACTTGCCAATTTCTTACTACTTGTAGTTATTATAAGATTATCATTTTCTATATATATTGTTTTATCGATATATTTTAATACATCCTCTAAACACATATAAATTACTTCATCTACATTAAATAATTGATTCGATAAATGTTGTGTTACTTCTTCATTATTTAATATTAATGATATTTCTGTATTTTTTTTCTTAGACGAAACATTTATTACAATTAACAATAATATTACTACTATAACTATATTTCTTATAAATTTAATTGCTTTTAGTTTTTTTTTATGTTTAACTTTATCCTTCTTTTTATGTTTAGTCATTCTTATTTTCTCCCTAAACTACATTTTTCTAAATACACCAACTACCTTCCCCAAGATTTTACAATTTGGTACTATTATTGGCTCCATTGTAGGATTTTGTGGTTGCAATCTTATATGATCTTTTTCTTTATAAAATGTTTTTACAGTTGCTTCATCTTCTATTAATGCAACTACTATTTCTCCATTTATTGCATTATTTTGTTTTCTTACTAAAATATAATCGCCATCTAAAATGCCTGCTTGTATCATACTTTCTCCTCTTACAGTTAGCATAAAACAGTCTGAGCTTCCTACAAAATCTATAGGAATTGGGAATGTGTCAGATACATTTTCTACTGCCAAAATTGGTTCTCCTGCTGTTATTTTTCCTACTAATGGCACTTCAATTAGTTCTTTTTGTGTGTAAAAGTCTTTAGCTGAAGAAGTAGCTATATTTCCCACAGGTTCTCCTGTACTACCCTTTAATAGTTTCAATGTTCTTCCTTTTTTATCTTCTTTTTTTATATATCCTTTTTCTTTCAATTTTGCTAGGTATCCATGTACTGTAGCTGTTGAATTAAGTCCTACCGCTTTTCCAATTTCTCTTACTGATGGTGGGTATCCTTCTTCTAGAACCTGTTTTTCTATAAATTTTAATATTGCCTTTTCTCTTTTATTTAAATCTGATGTTTTTCTTGGCATAAAATCCTCCTCCTATTTTTTTCAACATAATATCATATCTTTTTTTGTTTGTCAAACAAAATTTTGTATTTTTATAAAGTATTATTACAGAATGTTTAACGACCTATATTAGTACGAATATTTAACTTGTTGTCCCTATTTAACACAAGAATGCATATTGAACACATTATAATCATACTTGATTGATTAAAAAACGTATACCCTGCTAAAGTGGATAAAGCTAATCCTAAACTCAATCCAGTGATATGCATAATCTTTTCTTGTTCAAATTTTTTATTTTTAACTAACTTGTATAATTCATAAACCCAAATAAATATAAACGGTCCAAGATAAAGCATAAAACCTACTAATCCGAAATTGCATATTATCGCAGGCACTTCCATCTCCATAACAAGTTCTCTAAATTGTGTCTTATATCCATTTCCAAATAGAACTAGTAATATACTTTTTTGATTTTTAACCAAAAATAGATTATATATCAATTGCTGTTTTCTTAAATTTACATTAGATAAGTGTGTTCTTTTAGCGTAATCATATAGTTCACAAATTGATTTTTGAGTTTCCTTTGTCATATATTGTTCAGTAATCTCACCATTTTGAATTTGCTTATATAGTGATAATATATCTCCAGATACATTTCTTACTATACCTGTATCTGGGTCCACATTCATATACTCATTTTCTTTAAGTTCCTGTCTTCTCTTAAGAACTTGCATTCCAGATATTACAATAATTAGGATTACCATGCAAAAAATTGCAAGTGCAATTAATACTCTTTTTTTACTGATTTTTCCCTTATTATAAATTAATCTAGATGCCATTGTTATAATGTACGTTGCCCCAACTATTATTACGCCCAAAACGCCTGTCCTAGTTCCAGAAAATATCACCAAATATATTGCCGATATAATAAAAGTTATTATTGCAGATAATGCTATCTTATTATTTTTATTAATAGTAAGTATAATACATAATGATATACAAATTGTAGCACATAAACTATTCCCTGATTCAAACCATCCTTTATACCCAATTCCTTCTATATATGTACTAGATGATGTCTTTGTTAATATTGCGATAAATATTGAACATACATAAATTAGAATCGAATACATGATAGATCTTTTTAAAATCTTTACATCTTTTTCTTTAAAAACCTCATAAAATACATATAACACAAGTATCATAAAAGTATAATTTACCACATATTGTAACTCATTTACCATTCCTCCATATGCACTTTGTGTCCATAATTTTTTAAATATAAACATATGTATGATAGCATAAATGCAATAAAGTGATGAAATTAATATAATCCTCTTTTTTTTATTTTGTTTTAAAAATAAATAAATAAATATTAGACATGGTATAATAGGCCTTAATATTGTTGCAGGAGACCAATTAGTATTAAATTTTTTTCTAAATATAAAACTTGTTATGTCCAATATTGGGCTTAAAATAATAAATAACCCTATTAAATGTTGTGCAAAATTTCCATCTATTTTTTTACGCTCTTTATCTTTTACACCTTCCTCGTTATTTCTAATTTTTATCAAATTAAATCTTTTTAAAATTCCAATTATATTAATATAGGTATTTTTTAAACTTCTATCTTCCTTTAAAATCCTATTTTTTTCCCAATTAGGGAAATTTTTGTTTAGATTCTCCCATGTTTGCCTTAGAGCATTTCTTCTTTCTTTTTTATCTTCTATTTTAAGCATTCTTTTTAACGAACTGCAAAGTAGAAATCTGGTATAAATATATTCAAGTTCCTTTTTATATTCATCGAATAATTCTTTTTCTTTATAGTATTTTATTACATTATCTAGAACATCGAAAATCTCTTTTGTTCTGCTATTTTGAGTATTTACAATTGAATTTTCTCTTTGAACATAATGTATAAAGCATTTATTTACTAATGATACCTTATTTAAATATGGCACTAATTTATAGAAGAATTCAACATCTTCATACCTAAGTCCTATTGGGAACTCAATTTTAGCGTTTTCTAAAGTTTCTCTCTTAATTAGCTTATTCCATGCAACCACTCTGTTTTTAGCTATTAACTCTTTTTTATTTTGTACTAAAGTCCCATGGTCCTCTTTAATCTTATTTGGATATTCCCACAAAAAATCACACTCTACCATATCACAGTCATTTCTTTTTGCTTCTTCATACATTTCTTTATACATGTTTTTTTCCACATAATCATCTGAATCTAAAAAAGCAATATATTCTCCTGTTGCATATGGCATCCCAAAATTCCTTGCAGAAGACAATCCTCCATTTTCCTTTTCTAAATATTTTATTTTATCTGGATACTTTTGACAAAACTGTAATATTTTTTGTTTAGTTTTATCTTTTGAGCCATCATTTACTACTATTATTTCCATACTATCTAAAGTCTGATTAATTAAAGACTCTAAACATTTTTCCACATATTCTTCGACATTATATGCTGGAACTATAACACTTACCTTTGGCATCCTTTTTTCCTTCCTGTTTACTCTATTAGTATTTTTTTAAATTATATATATAGTTTTTTTTTTTGTCAATAATAGTAAAATAATAAAATAGAGAATATATTACCTTATTGCTGGAGATATATTCTCTATTTTTTGATATTTAAAATATATTTTTATTTAATCCTAGTATACATCTGTATATCTACACTAAAAATAATTCTTTTTATCAATTGCTTAAAATTTCTAACTTTTATATTTTTTTGCATTTTTCTTTTTTTAATTTCTTTTATAAAATTTTTAGAATCATTACTATTTAAGTCCTTTAAACTCATTATTATGCTATTCGTATAGTATATCTTAACATTATCTTTAGTTCTTTCTGAAATATTCATTTTTTCTAGACAATTTACAATATTATCATAATGAGTCAATTTATCATATGCTTTTTTTAAATTTCTCTTTTCATGTCTCATTATACTGTTTTGACTTTGAATATAGAAATACCCATATATATCACAAGAAGCAACTTTTTTAGCTTTCAAGATAACTAGTGGGATTAATCCAAAATCTTCATGATATGTATTTTCTTTAAACTTGAAATTTCCCTCTACAAAAATTTCTTTTTTAATTAAATATACACATGGGGAATCCAATAGTACATCTTCAAAACATAATCTATTAAAGGCCTCTTCACCCGTAAAACCATCAAAAATAGGTCCTTTAATTTTTTTTATTATTTCATTGTTTTCTGAAACAAAAGTCATTTTATATTTTACTAAGTCATATTCCTCATTAGTGTATTCCGACAAATTACAGAGTAAATTCTCATCAATATAATCATCAACATCAACAAATATAAAATAATCTCCTGTAGATTTTTCTATTCCTAAGTTTCTAGCCCTAGAATTTCCTATTGTATTTTCTTGTATCTTATAATATTTCACTTTTTCATTTTGTAAATACTTCCTAACAAGTTTTTCTGAATTATCTGATGAATTGTCATTTACCAAGACTATTTCTATATTTTTATAGGTCTGCCTAAGTAATTTTTCAACACAATTTTCTATATAGTTTTCTGCGTTAAAAAAAGGCACTATTATACTAATTTTCTTCATACTCTCTCCTTCTCGAACAATCTAACTCTTTTTTGTCAAATTAATTTTAAGGGTATTTCATTTTCTTTAAAAGAAGCTAATTTGATTACTCTCCTGCATTCCTTCTAAAACCTTAAATTCTCTAAGTTGGTCAATAGTAGAAGCTCCAACTTTAGCTCTTAATCTTACCTCATCAATGGACATAAACTCCCCTTTGCTTGCCGCTTCATAAATAGATTCCGCAGCAATAGGTCCCATTCCAGGAATACTACTAAATGGAGGCCTAATTCCATCATCTTCAACAATAAAATTCTTCCAATGTGATTTATATAAATCTATTGGTAAAAACTTTAATCCTCTTTCATACATTTCTAAAACTAATTCCAAAACAGGATACATATCTTGATCTTTTTTAGTTGCTGTATTCCCTTGCATATCTATTTCCCTCATCTTATTTTTTACTAGCTCTTTTCCATAAATCATACAGGAAGCATCAAAGTTATCTGCAGCTCTTATCGAAAAAAATGCTGCGTAATAAGCCTTTGGTATATGTACCTTAAACCATGCAATTCTAAAAGCATTTGTTACATATGCTGCAGCATGAGCTTTTGGAAACATGTACTTTATTTTCTCACATGATTTAATATACCATTCTGGTACATCATGTGAAAGCATAAGCTCTTTATATTCTTCCCATTTCTTAGGATCCTTCAAAGCCTTACCCTTACGAACCGTTTCCATTATTTTAAATGCTGGATTTGGCGGCAATCCCTTTTTTATCAGATAAATCATAATATCATCACGACAACATATAGCCTCGTTTAATGTTACAGTTCCATCTGCAATTAATGATTGTGCATTATTAAGCCACACATCTGTACCATGTGATAGTCCTGAAATACGTATAAGCTCGTCAAATGTTGTAGGCCTTGTATCAACAAGCATGCCCCTTACAAATTTAGTTCCAAATTCAGGAACTCCATAACTTCCAACTTCTGATCTTATTTGTTCCTTTGTTACTCCTAATGCCTCTGTTGAACTAAAAATAGACATAGTAGCTTTATCATCTAACGGTACCTTTGTAGGATTTATTCCTGTTATATCTTGAAGCATTCTAATAACAGTTGGATCATCATGTCCTAGAATGTCAAGCTTTAGCAGGTTTTGGTCAATTGAGTGGTAATCAAAATGTGTAGTTATAATATCTGAATTTGGGTCATCGGCTGGATGTTGAACTGGTGTAAATTCATATATTTCTCTACCCTTTGGTACTACTATTATTCCTCCTGGATGCTGACCAGTTGTCCTTTTAATACCTGTACACCCCACTGATAATCTTGCGATTTCAGCTTGACTGACTGGAATATTCCTTTCTTCATAATATTTTCTTACATACCCAAATGCTGTTTTTTCAGCAATTGTGCCTACTGTTCCTGCTTTAAATGTTGTTCCTTTTCCAAATATAACTTCCGTATATTTATGTGCCTTTGCTTGATACTCTCCAGAAAAATTCAAATCTATATCTGGCTCTTTGTCTCCATTAAATCCTAAGAAAGTTTCAAATGGTATGTCCATTCCGTCTTTATCTAATCTATGCCCACAATTTGGACATAATTTATCAGGAAGATCGAATCCATTTTGGAATCCATAATCTTTAAAGTCTACATACTTGCATTCTGGGCATCTATAATGTGGAGGAAGCGAATTAACCTCTGTAATACCTGTCATATTGGCAACAAATGAAGATCCAACAGAACCTCTTGACCCAACTATATAGCCATCTTCATTTGACTTCCACACTAATTTTTGAGCAATAATATACATTACTGAAAAGCCATTTTTAATTATAGAATCCAACTCCTTATCTAATCTCGTTTGAACCTGATCTGGCAAATTTTCCCCGTATAATTCATGTGCCTTATCATAAGCTATTTCTTTGATAGTTTCTTCACAACCAGGAATGTGTGGAGGACACTTTTCTTGTGATATTGGAGAAATTTGTTCACACATATCTGCAATTTTATTAGTATTTGTTACAACAACCTCATATGATTTTTCGTCGCCCAAATATCTAAACTCGTCAAGCATTTCGTTAGTAGTTCTTAAATATAAAGGAGCTTGATTATCTGCATCTTTATATCCTTGACCAGCCTCCAATATGCGTCTATAAACCTCATCCTGTGGATCCATAAAGTGAACATCGCAAGTTGCAACAACTAACTTGTTTAGTTTTTCGCCCAAAGCTACAATCTTTCTATTTATATCTTTCAAAGCTTCTTCATCTTGAACAATACCATCTCTTACTAAAAACTGATTATTTCCTAGTGGCTGTATTTCTAAATAATCATAACTATTTGCGATTTGTTCTATTTCTTCATCTGATTTACCGAGTTCTATTGCCTGATATAGCTCTCCTGCCTCACATGCACTTCCTAAAAGCAGTCCTTCTGAGTACTGTTTATATAAGCTTTTTAATATTCTAGGTTTTTTATAAAAATATTTTAAATGAGATAATGATACCAATTTATATAAGTTTTTAAGTCCTATATAATTTTTAGCAAGAATTATTGCATGATATGGTCTTACTTTTTTATATTCTTCAGATTTGGCTCTTTGATCTTCACATTTAGAAGCTATATCTCCTACTTTTGTTGCACCTCTTTCCTTTAGCATATTCATCATTACCCCTAAAACTTTAACTGTTGTGTCAACATCGTCTAATGCCCTATGTGCAACTTCTACTTTTATTTTTAAATATTCAGCAATCTTTCCAAGTTTATGTTTTTTTATATCTGGAAACAATTTTCTGGCTAAAGGTAATGTATCTACATATGTAAAATCAAATTCGTAACCAAGCTCTTTTGCTACATACTTTAAAAAACCCATATCAAAAGATGCATTATGTGCAACCAAAATAGAATCCTTTATAAAATCTAGAACTTTAGGAAATATAACATCTATGGTAGGAGCATCTTTAACCATATCATCTGTTATATGAGTAACTTCCACAACTTTTTCAGGAATAGGCTTTTGTGGGTTTACAAACTCGCAAAACTCCTCTATTACTTCTCCATTTTTAACCTTCATGATACCAATTTCTGTGATTTTTTCGGTCTTAGGGGAAAAACCAGTTGTCTCCAAGTCTAATACACAATAAGTTGCGTCTATGTCTTGACCTTTATCATTCACAACAACAGGTGATCCATCTGGTACTAAATAAGCCTCTACTCCATAAATAATCTTCATATTCGGATTATCTAATCCTAATAATTTATGTGCCTCTGGGAAAGCCTGAACAACACCATGGTCTGTAATTGCAATAGACTTCCATCCCCATTTCATTGCTCTTTTAATTAAATCAGTTGCACTTGTCATTGCATCCATCTGACTCATTTGAGTATGCATATGAAGTTCAACTCTTTTTACATCCGCCAAATCTTGCCTTACATCTTTTTTTATTCCATCAGTCTCAATTACAATATTAGCCAAAATTTCCATTTCATGAGTGAAATTACTTATTCCAGATTTACCTTCTAACTTTACACCTCTCGCAGATTTAAGTCTCTCCACAATTTTTTTCTTTTCTTCTGGTTTTACAAAGATTTTACATACAATAGTACTCGTTCCATCATACACATTAAAAGAGATTAGGAATTTTCCACTCTTTAGTTCCTTCTCTTCAATCGTTCCGCCTAAAATCTCCCCACTTATTGCAGCAATATCATCCTCTGGTGAAATATCCTTAACATTTACAATATTGCTCTTTATATTAGTATTTTTCCCGTAAATAAGTGGAGTAATATCTTCTATGTGTTCAATAGGAGACTGTTCTGGTGAAGGAGGTGGTGGTGCCATTGAAATTTTAGTATTTACATAACCTGAATCCTTTTGGTTATTATCATCTTGTTTCTGATTTTCTTGCATTTTAATATTAGCTTTTTCCTCCGCAATCTGCTGACCTATTGCCATGTGTTCTAGAGCACTTTCTATGGCATGTTTCTGGTTAAACTGTCTTGTTTCTTCCAAAGCCTTCTCTTCTTCAGCACTAATATTTTCAGTAAAAATAACCTTGTAATCTAAATTAAAAAGGTTCTTAATAACACGTTCTAATTCTCTGTCAAGTTTTCTGGCACGCAAAAAATCTGCTCCTCTTATTTTCATAGTTACATTAATATTTTTAACAGATATTTGTATCTGACTTTTAAGTAAAATCATAGGTTTCATTAAAGGATATTTATGTATCATATAGCAAATTAGATTTTCCCATTCCTTCTCGATTGAGTTTATTCTTACATCATTACTATAAACCATCTTAATATCCACATTACTAAGATGAAATCTGTCCCTTAAAAACTTTTCGAAAAACCAGAATTCTTTTATTTCTATATACTCTCCGCATTGCAAAGTTATTTCTAATACATTTATCTTTTTTATCAAATTCATTTGTGCTATAGTGGCATTTTTTATATTACTTTCCGTTTTATAATCACTAAAAATGTTACCAATTGTTCTTTCTTTTTCCATTTTGATTCACCTATACTAAAATATTTTACTATAACTTTCTAATTATTATTTATCTGTTAATATATACAATAAAATTTTCGAAAACAATTTAAATTGATTAAAAGTTTACTTCTGAACTTTTTATGTCACATTTTAACCCACAATTTCATAAACAAAAGCAGACTAAAAGTTCCAATATAAGATGTATTTATTCGCCCATACATACATCTTAAATTATAACCTTCAATCTGCACTCTAAATTACCTCATAATCTTCAACCTATCCAATATAAAATCCTCTTTCGGTCTCATTATAGCCCTATCCTCATCCTTTATATGATCATATCCCATAAGATGATAAAAACTATGCACAACCATATAGCTAAGCTCTCTTACAAATGAATGACCATACTCCTTTGCCTGTTCTTCCACTCTTGGAATTGAAATTACCATATCTCCTAAAATATCCTCATTCTCAAAATCTTTATTTAAAACAATTTTATCAATCTCTGCTTTCTCGAACATAGGGAATGAAAGCACATCTGTCGGTCTGTTAATATTTCTATACTGCTTATTTAATTTTTGTATATTTTCCTCATTAGTCAATGTAATACTTACTATTAATTTTGATTCTGCTAAACCTTCTACATTAAAGCATTCTTCTAGAACCTTAGATATTATATTATCGTATTCTTCATTTGGCTTAATTTCCAAATAGTTTATTTCATACATTTTTTACCCCTTTTATTGTTGGATTTTACCTATTTATATTAGAACTTTAAAAAATTTCAAATTACTCAAAACAAAAGGACTAAACAGTAACCTTATTTTTTACTTTTATATAAGATCCTTTAGATATGACTCCTTTTAATTCCTTCATTGCTCCATAATCAACCAATTTTCTTTTATAGTATTTTATAAGTCTAGAATAATCATACTTTTCCTTGCGAACTTTTTTTATTTCACTCTTTATGTATAAAATTTCTTTTTTCTTAATAAAATCTATAAAATTTATTTCTTTTAATTTTTCTATTTTTTTATACTCTTCCCAGAATGTCTTGAAAGCCTCTCTTTCTTTAGTACTATCCCAATATACCTTTGTAGATAATAGTTTTAAATTATATTCATCTATTAAACTTATTAGCATATCATAGGCTTTTTCTCTTCTTGCGGCAATTTTTGTATCTTGAATTAGACATCTAGCATCTTTTAAAAGTTTCATATAACATTGCTCAGCAACTGCAAGAGGAAGACTATGTGTAAACAATTTTCTACTTATTGCAAGCAAATGCATATTTTTTTCTATATTATCTCTTTGATCCAATTTTCCAACTGTAAAATTCTCATATTGTTCATAATCTTCTAAAATATTTTCATACTTTTCTTTTCCATCAACTTCGAATTTTAATATTAAAATACTATTTATATATTCTTCAAGTGTATTGAATATTTTAATATATATCCATTCTTTAGTAGAATCATATATTTTTATGTTATCTGTTAATTTTATAGAAAAGTTTTTTAGTATTCCTTTATATAGCCAATCCATTTTAGATATATAAAATTTATTGTATTTTTCATGTAATTTGTCTTTGCTAGATAATTTTACTGTTGAATTATCTAATTCTAATAAATACTTTTGCTTTCTAAACTTATATTCTACATATTCATTTTCTTTTAGTGCTATAACTCCATAATATGCAGATAGCGCTTTTTTCTCAAAGTCTGTTGCAGTATTGTTTTTTACTTTTTTGTAAATTGAATCCATAACATATTTATCTAATGCCTCTAAATAATTAGCATAAGACTCATCATATTTTTTCTCATATACGTCTTTTTCTTCCGAATCAGCATTTAAGTAATTTTCATACGCTTTTATCATGGAATTCCTTTTTATAGATATTAACATATTATTTATGCCAACCTTTGTTGGAATTAACATTTTTGTGAGTTTATTTGTTAATTTGCTAAAAAAACTTTTGTTAACTCCCGTAACCTTTAAACTTACTTCTTCCATGTTCATCGTTCCTTTCAAAATTGTTTTTCTGCCGTTTTTATTTCGTATATTTTTTTGTCTCTCTTCTGAATCTTTTATCTTTTTCTTTTCTACGCGATTTTATTGTATAACAAAAAAAAGAAAATAGCAATAATTTTTTGCTATTTTCTTCTTATTTTTTTATACTCTAGGAAAGTCATTGTTAAAAACAATAAACTTGACGTAGAGGAGAATTATGCAAACTTTACAAATTCTAAAAGCAATGCTTTGTAAAATTTGTTAGTCCGTTTTTTTACTAACTCTCACGACTTAAATAATTGACATACCACAATGTAAATCATAATATGTATTTTTATCTTTTATATTAGTGTTTTTTTCTACAATACTTTAAAAATAAGCACACTTAAACTGTAATTTTATATATATATTGGATCATTATTTAACTTTCGATTTTTTCATCCTCACCAATATTCTCAATAACCTCATAAGTCATAAAAACTTCAACATAATCAGCATTTTCCTCAGTCTTAATAATCTTATCGCAAATATCATCCTTATTCTCAATATTTTCTTCCAATTTTGCACTTAAACTTTCTATTGCCATACGTTTGGCATCTTCCATGCTATATTCTTTTTGTTCCTCATACTCTTCCTTATTAATTATCTTTGTAAATCCAATTGGCAAATAAAAATCCTTACCGAATTTCAAGTTTTTATTTTCTTTTTCTGTATCATATAAATTAAACTTTGATTGGCTATGATATAATTTTAACTTGTAGTCACCAAAATTTATCTCATATTTCATTTCCTCTTTACCAGTCTTATTTCTTAAGGTCTGTTCGAAATACACTTTTTCGGAATCAGTATACCATACCTTTGCTTGAACCTCTCCCAAACTATGTACCTTTCTTGCTTCAGTATATTTTCCCTCCATAACTCCTTCAATTAAAATATTCCCTTTTTGCACAGTATCACCCACATTAACTTTAGCTGTACCATTTCTGGCTGTTATTTTAGTAATTATACCATCCTTTTTAGCAATAATATTGCTATATTCCTTATTATCAACAATTGCTGGAGGTTCATCTGCTTTTACTACATTAACAATAGCATTAGTACCTTCTATATCTATTCCAATCCATGAGATATCACTTCTTACTAATCTTAAATTACTAATTATATCATCTGTATTTATCTTACTTTTTTTTACTCCTGTTTTTAACCCTAAACTCTGTAATTCAGTTTCAATATCTGTTAGCTCTAGATTATCTTGAACATTAATTTCTATATTCCAAATATATCCAGAACTAATATAAATTAAAACACACATTACAATTAAAAACACACCGAAAATTTTTCTTTTCTTGTATCTATTTAATAAAAAAGGTACTCCTCTCTTTTTCAAAATTTTAACTCTACACTTAGTTTTCCTTGCTATTTCAGACAATCTTTTGAAGTCTGAAATTCCAATATTTAAGTATAAATTAACATCTCTTTTTCTCTTTAAATTCCATATAAGTATTTTTCTATTCGTACATATATTTATAAATCTTTCTATATAATAACCTTCAACTTCAATTCTAACATATCCCAAAATCAATCTAATTAAAATACCTATATACATATCTCCTCCATTAAACTAATCCACTTTTCTCTCGATATCCAAGGACTCAATTTTTCCGTTTATTTTTATGTTATCCTCCGACATATTTTCTAATTTCAAATTAAAACCATTTATATTTATATTTCCAATATGAGTACTGATTTTTATAAAAAAATCTTCATATTCTAAAATACCTTTGTAATTCTCTATTATCATTTCTTCAAACCCTATTATGTCAATTTTAGGATCACTAGTATACACTTCTTTAGGCATTTCCAGCATTTTATTTATCTTATTTATTTTCTTCATCACACACACCTCTTTGTAATTTGCTTTTATAAATTTTATGCCAATTATATAACAATAAGAACACAAAATTTTATTTTAAAACATAATTGAAATTTCTCCAAAAATATTCTATAATCATAATATGAAAAAGTTAGTAGTATCAAAAAAATATAATAATAAAAAATTATCTAATTTTCTTATGAACAATATATCCAACCTTTCTAATACTCTCTTTTACATGACTCTTAGAAAAAAAGATATAAAAATAAATGGAAGAAGGGTCACTAAAAATGAAACGGTCTATGAAAATGACGAAGTTTTAGTATATATAGATGACAAAATTTTAAATATTGAACAAGATTTGGATATAATATATGAAGATGAAAATATTCTGGCTATAAATAAAAAAGCTAATATAGAAGTTACTGGAGATAATAGCTTAACAGACATTATCCACAAAAAGTACGCAAACTGTGGATTCTTACCAATGCCTTGCCACCGTCTAGATAGGAACACTAAAGGCCTTATTTTATTTGCAAAAAATAAAATAAGTCTTGATATTTTACTTAGAAAATTTAAAAATCATGAAATTGAAAAACACTATTTAGCATTGGTATATGGAATACCTAAAAAAGAATGTGAAAAACTAAAAGCTTATCTATTTAAAGATAGCAGTAAATCATTAGTATATATCTCAGATGTACCTAAGAAAGGTTATTCTAAAATAATAACTTCTTATTCGGTAGTAAAAAAATATAACAACAATACAAGCCTATTAAATGTGGAAATTGAGACAGGAAGAACTCATCAAATACGTGCTCACCTTGCACATATTGGTCTACCTATTATTGGTGATGGAAAATATGGTATTAATTCTGTAAATAAAAAATTCGGCAAAAAATATCAAGAATTGACCAGTTGTAGTCTGAAATTTAATTTTTCTAATCATAATGGAATTTTAGATTATTTAAAAGGTAAAGAAATAAAAATCTAACAAGAACTTTAGCAGTACATATATGTTTAAGTAGAAAATCCTCAAGTTATACCCGGATTTTTTTCTTACTGCTAAACTTAATATACAATTTATAATACACAACTGCCATTATAATATATTATCAATTATGCGCTGAAATGTATTGATAATATATTGTAATGGCAGTTGTGTTGCTAAATACTTTTTGTTTTTATGATTTTATATTAAGCATTTCTTTATTATTCTACAAATATTTTCGTCATCTTGCTCTTCTATTTGAAATTATAATATTTTATTTTCTTATAGCATACTAATCCAATAATACTTAATAACACTATCGAAAAAATAACAATATAGGTTGTTGTCCCAGTTTTTGGTAAAATTACCTTAGCAATTGTTGCATCATTAGCTTTGGGTTCATTTGTTTTATTATTATCTGTTGAACTTGGATTTTGTGGTACTATTTTTTTAGTAACAGTTACTTTACAAGTAGCGGTAAATCCACCATCTTTTGTTTTTGCAGTAATTGTTGCTGTTCCTTCTGAAATTGCAGTCACTTTCCCATTTTCTACTTTTGCTACTTTTTCATTATCACTTGACCAATCAACTAATTTATTTGTTGCATTAGAAGGATTTATTGTAGCTGTTAAGGTATAACTGCTACCTTCGTCTATAGTTAAGGTTGTTTTATTTAAGGTTATTGATTCTACATTTACATCAGCAACTTTCGAACCATTCATTGTATAGGTGCATTCATCATAAGATATTGTTCCATCTGAACTTACTAACTTAGCCCATATAGCGAATGATTTTTTACCAGAAAATTCGGATAAATCAACTTTAAAGCTCTTATCCTCTGTTTTTATCCAATTGTTTTCAACATAAGTTGGGGTTAATTCTTTTATTTTAGCATTTGCTTCATCCTGTTTTGTATTATATTCATCTATCATCTTATTATATTCATTTGCTTTATTTTGATAATTTGTATATGCTGTTTCATATTCCTTTTTTGCTTGTTCCTTTTGTTCTTCTGATGCATCTTTATAGTTTTCAATTTTTTCATCAAGAGTATCTTCTAAACTATTAAGCTCCGGTTCCATAGCTTCCAACTGTTTTTTAATATCTTCTAGTTCTTTTTTTACATCTTCAGATGTTTTTTCTATTTGTTCAAAAGTAGAATCTGATAATTGTACTGCTTGATAATACAATGAATAACCTGTTTCCGAATCTTTTATATCAATGCTTCCCTTTCCAAAAGATATAAAATAAGGAAATGAAATTAAACCTTTTGGGTCTAACTCAACAGAGTGTGCATTTACTTTTTGTAGCGGAAATAATACCATTCCTATTAATATAAATAAAACAAAAATAACTTTAACTTTTTTTATCATAATTTTTCTTCCTTTCTCATCAATTAGTAATATAATTGATTAAATTCTTTTGTTTTCTTCAAATTGTTAAATTATTGGTATTGATATTACCAAAATAATATTAACCTTCAATTGCTAGAACACTTTTAAAATAAAGTGCATCTCATTCATTTAATCTAAGTAATCTTACAATTATTGTGTTTTAATTTAATATATCACTATCTTCTCCTTTCTCCTATAAATTAAAATTAATATAGCATATTATATTTTTTTTTGCAAGTATTTTTTTACAATATTCAACAATATTCATCTTCTAAACAGCCTGCTTTAAAACTCAAAACATTTTTTATATCTTTAGTAATATCTACTACATTATCTACATCTAAATTAACAACTAAAAGTGAATTATGCGTACCAAATATTACTTGTTTTTTATCAAGCACTATTAAGGAAATCAAAAATGTTTGAAAAAGCTGAAAAATAACTGAAAAATGAAGAAAAAGAGAAAGAATTGGATTTAGAAAGATAGCAAATTCTATGCCAAATATGAGCCTATAATTTTAAATTTACTATAGGCTCATATTTTATATTTTTATTAATAATAGGAACTATAATTAGCTATTACATCCACTTCAATAGTAGTAATTATCTTATCATATTCATTTGAAATTACATTTAAATCTTTATCCGTTAAAACCATTTTATTATTATCATTTTTTACTAAGTACATATTATCATATACATCAATTGCTGTTGTTTGCAATAATGTTTTTCCTGTCATATCTATTATTAAAAAGTGAAGTTCATATTTTTTATTTTCATTATAGTTCTCATCTTCAGTATTATTGAATTGCAATATTACTTTATTATCCTTAATATCCGTTATAATGTAAGTATTAGGAATTGTTATTTGATTTCCGTCACTATCATACCAACCATTACGTGTATGTTCTTCATTTTCAAATTCTATATAGCCATTAGTAAATATATATAAAGTGGCATCATCTTCATCTAAACCTGGTAAATATACTATACTAGATTTTTTCTCTCCATTAGACTTAGTTATAGTTACATTATATTTCGTATCGCTTGATTCTAAATAATACGTATTTTCATCTTCATCATAGTCTGTTTCTTCATATATTGGCTCTATTATCATAGAATAATTTTTATTACTGTAATAATATTTAGAGTTTTTCTCTGTTAAAGTAATACTATTGGTATTGTTTGTTTCAACTGTTTGCCTATTTAAATTTGTTTCTCCTCTAGTAAATGTCTGTAAGAAAAATTCAAATGATTGTATATAAGCTAGTCTATAGTTTCCTTTTTCATTTAACATACTTGTCATTGAATCTCCCCAGTGATTATCCATTGTTTGCATATACTTCTCTAAAGTTCCATTTAGTTCTATACTATTATTACTTTTTGAAATTATATAAAATTTATTATCCTTCTTCGCTAGAGCTATATAATATGTACTATTATTGATTTCAATTTCGTTAAAGTATGTTACTCTATCATATTGGCATGATATTTTTTCTTGCCCATTTTCATTTATAAATCCATACTTGTAGTTTTTTTCTACTGGAATATATAACTCTTTATCTGTGCTACCTTTTAATGTAGTAACATTATTATATAATTCAATTAGTCCATTTTTCCATTTTATTTCATTCATTTTTGTTATTAATAATGAAGATAATACCATTACTAAGAAAACAACAGCTAATATTAGTTGCAATACATAGTATAATATCATATTAACAATTTTCCTTGACTTACTTTCTTCTATATTCCTATCTTGAAAATGTATATATATTAATTGCATAACTACTGCAATTATTTGCCAATATGTACTAATAATTTCTAACAGACTAAGAATTGAAAGCATAATAACTGCTATATAAGAAATAACTTGAATTGCCTTTGGTTTATGTTTCTTTATTAAAACAAGATTAATAATTGCTAATATTATTGGAACTATACTAAATATAATCTTATTTATCCATTCAATAACATCTTCATCCATATCAGTAAGTGATATTAATATGCCTAATCCTGTCCAAAAATAATAAATTCCAAATACTAATTGCCAAAAACATATTTTTTTATTTTTTTTATTTTGAATAGCACAAATAATATTAATTATACCAATTCCACTATACATTAAAGGCAATATTATTTGAATATTGTTTAATAACGTATCAATTATAAAACTATTATAAATTGATTTACCTCCAGTTTCTCCTGACATAATACTTGACATTAAATAACTTTCAGAAAAAGCAAATATATAAAATGTGACTATAGATATAATATTAAATATTGCTACTATTCGATTAGTTCTTTTTTTATTCATAAATCCACCTTTTTTACAAAATATTATTTTACACTATACTTAATATCATTTTTGGTTATTGTGAAAATAATCGTATCTGAGCCAATATTACAGGTAATTTTATTTTCCTTTACATTGACATCAGTAATTTCTAATTCATCTTTTAAATAAGATGTAAATCCACTTTTTATTGCATTTAAATGATTCCCACTATCAGAAAATTGAGAGAGATTGCCTAATTGATATGCAGCAATAGCAGTTTCTGCAAAATCAGATGCTGTCATTTCCTGAGAATTACTTGACGAATAATCATATTTATTGTATTCATGTTCTATTGATATTCTCATTGCAAAAAATCCAATGTCTATAACTATAATAATTACTATAATAACTATATCAAGCATAAGAGATGCAAAACCCTCTGGGCTTTCTTTTGCTTGTTTTATCTTATAAACAAACATAGCAATAGCAATTATAAAACTTATAATTGGAATTATTGGTCCTGGTATTATTATTGATGCAAATCCAAGTAGGGCACAAATAAACTTAAACATATGCTTATCTTCAAACATTATCGCTACCTCCTATATCATCTTTTTTATCTAATCCTTCATAAAACCAATCTGTACTTTCTTTATATTTTTCAGGATTATCAGCTTTTCTTAAATCTTTATTGATTGCAAATAATATTAATAAATCTAATATTGTAAATCCCTCTTGTAAAACAAAATCTAATACTAAAAATGTAAAATCTAACATATTTGAAACGTAGGATAGTATTGTGATTAAATCATATATAAGCAACCAACCTATTGGTATCATTGCAAAAATTATATACCTTCTTGAGCGGTCTACATCGTATTTTGCCATATTACTTCTTGCCATAAATATAAAAACTAAAGTAAGAATTTCAAAAAAAATTCCAAAATCAAAATCTCCAGACATAAATGGCACTACATAACTAAGTAAACTTATAATTGTCAAAACAATACATGCTATTGTTTTGTTTTTTGCTTTATCTATGTTCACATTTTTTACAAATTTTTTTTCATTATCAGTCATTTGTTAAATCCCCCATATTTTTAAAATTTCACATTTTCTTCCTCATCTAATAAAATTGCATCATCTTTGCTTAATCTATCTCTTTTTTCTTGAATTCGTGAAACCTTAGATATTTGATAAATTAATAAAATTATTAGTAATATATTAAGTGCAATTATTCCATAAATTCTTATACCGAATATATTATAAGCTTTTGCACATTCATCAATATAGTATTCTTTTTCTGTTTTAATTTGCATGCTTGTCAATCCTATGTCAAATTTATTTTTAGTATCAGATTTTTGCTCACCATATTCCTGTGTATATATTTGTTCAAATTTACTCTTTGTATAAGTTGAATCCATATTTGCTTTTATTCCCCAAAATACTACAATAGTTATTATTGAAAGTGATAATATCGCTATTAACCTTTTTATAAGTGCATTTTTTTCTTTTGAAAAATAATTTGCAAGTAGTGTAAGAACTACTAATGACAAAGTTACTATAATATAAGTATTCATAATTATTCTTTTAGTATCTTCTATTGGATCAACTACTGATGGTTTATATGTTGCTAAAAATGTTACGGCTGCAATTGTGAAAATTATAATTGTTGCAATCATTTGAAAGATAACATAGGTATTATCTAATGGGATGTAATAATACATCCTAAAGAATCCACCTCTATAATACATTCTTCCATGATGTCTATTATCATTATTATTTTCATTATCATTTGGTTCGTGTCCACCACCTAGACCTCCACCACCAAAAGAGGAAAATCCTCCTCTACCCATAAAAGCCATAAGCATTATTCCTTTCAATTTTATTTATATTAATTATACAATATTAAAAATTAAATTTGAATACTATAAAAAAAATGTTATTTTTTGTTTCTTTTTGTAGTATATCATAAATGTGGCTACTAGTCTATAAAATTTTTTTAAATCTTAAAATTGAAAAATGCAGTTTACTATTATAGTATGAAAATTAAAAAAATCATTTGACAATTCTACTTTTTCGTAGTACAATATAAATAGCTTAAAAAAAGAAATTATATCTGCGTAATTCATAAGTTAGAAAGAGATACAACTGCAAATAATGTATCTCTTTTGTTTTATGTAAATTTTAAGAGATAGTAACTGCAATTTACTATCTCTTTTTGATTAGTTATGTACTAATCTTCAGCCTGTGTATCTTGGTCATTAGTCTTTTTTTCTTCTTGCTCTTTTTCACTAAGTAATTTTTCAATTAACTTCCAGATAATATCTGCATAATTCACAAGCATCACCCCCTTCATTAAAGTTTTCCTTTATGAAAAGGATAGATACATTATACTTTACAAATACCTAAATTACAACAAAATTGTCAATTTTTTACATATTATTATTTGTTTTTTAAAATCCATTCATAAACTTCATCTTCAGTAAGTTTTCCCTTTTTCATTTGATTTATCTTTTCTTTTGCCTCTTTTTTCCATTTATCAAAGTCTCTTTGAATATTTTTACTATCTTTGTTTCTTTGAGCTATCATAAATTTTTGCCTATTGTTTCAAGTTCATCATCATTCACTCTGAAAAAAATCAGATGATTGCGGACTTCGCTTTTTTCTGTGCTTAGTGGTGAATTTTCTTCTGAATTTTCGGGCTGATTTTCAAAATCAACCTCGCCTGTTTTGGTGACTTCAAGCATTGAAATTTGCTCTGTTTCCGCATTTTCGGACAGCATATTTTCCTGCATTTCATCCGCATAAGTATGCGCCAATTCTTCGGCAAGTCCATCAATTTTCTTGTGTTTGAATAGTCTTGCAAGGAATCCCTCGCTTGATTTTTTGAACACTGACATTTTGTTTTTCTCGCTTTCTCGGCGGTTCTGCCGCCGTTCTTCGATTGCTCCTGCAATCGTCATAGGGGTCTTAGGGGAATTTTCCCCTGACAAGCCGTATAAAGTTTACGATTTTCCATAATCGTAATACTTTATACCGTGCTTGTGAAAATTGATTGGGCGTTTCACGCCCTCACTTGTATTTTGCCGTTTTACGGCTGTTTTTCACGCTCCTGCGTGATTTTATTTTAATCCGGTTCAGCGCAGTTATTGCGCAGTCTGGGCGGCAGTTTGATGAAATTTTTTCATTTAGGGTATTGGCTTTTTCAGAAAAATGTTGTATAATATAAAAGTAAGGGTGAGTAGTTGTCTTGCTCGTCTATATTTGGAATAAGCGAGGTATTTATATGAAAGAACAAATTAAAGAACTGATTATCAAAAACGTAAACACATGGGAAGATTCTGATATTTATGTTATTTCACTCTTTGTGTATGACGACCGTGACAATCCTTGTAAGCCTACTGTAACACTTGGATATAACACTGAAAGTCAAGTACAATCAGAATTAAATAATGGATTTGCTACCGATGAAGAGGAAGCAAGGTGGAATTATGCTTTCTGGCTTCAAAATCAATTTTTTGTGTTTGGAGAAGATGAAACTGCTGAAATAGTAAAGAATTGGGTTATCGCAAACGGATTTCCGTATTATGAAAATATTTTCTGTGTTGATGTTGATGAAGAAACAATTGAAAAAACTTCAGAAATTACCAAGTCTTTTGTATCAATACTGGTCGATGTAGTCCGTGAAATTCATGAACAGGGAATATTAACGCAGAAGTTTGGAAAGGAATTACCTATTATTATTCACGAGTTAGAATATTATGATGAGATAGCAGAACAGAATATTAAAGCAAATGGAGAGAATCTTGTAAAAGATTTTGCAGAATGGTGTATGTATGGTTAAGTCTATGCTTTTAATGGACTGCACACACTTCAATTAACTGAATATTATCTTTTGATGCAGAGCAACACCAGCTCTGCATTTTTATGCCCATTTCAAAATTCCCCATAACATAGCTTACTACTCGAGAAAGACTATCTTTTATTGCCCATATTTTAGTTGTCGCCATTATCATCACCAACTTCTTTTGGAGCATAGATATCTAAAAAATCACTTTGCATTTTTGTTATTCTTTCTTTTATTTCTTCGTCTTTTAGGTATGGAAATTCATTTTTTAGTTCAACAATTTTTCCATAAATTTTATAATAATTTTCATCTGGTATTGCATAAATTTCTTGTTTCAATCCAGATTTTCTTAAATAAGCTGACAAACTCAAACCACTTTTTTTGGCATTTCTTTTTAATTTTTTCTTTTCATTTTCATTAACTCTAACATTGATTCCTATTGTTCTATTTCTCATATTTTTTCACGTCCTTTTTTATAAATTTTAGTTGAAATTTTTGTAAATATCTTTCAAAGATTTCACAATTTTTATTTCTATTTTTTATTAAATTTTGTATTTATTAAGGTAGGGGTTAAAGGGGATTTTATTCCCCTTTCGACAAAGTCGTCGGTTTTGTGGCAATACAAAACCTATGCTCGCTACACTTATAGACATTATATTTGTATATACATTTATGGGAGTAATTCTAGTTTTTAAAAATTTATTAGACTATAAAGCTGTTTAAGACAGTTTATTTATAGAACAATTTTGAAGGGTAAAATTTTTTTAAAAAAATTCATCTTTCTTCTTGATATATCTAGCTTTTTAACCATTCTGAAATATGTCGTTTCATATTTCTCTTCTAAATATTTTATTATTGCTATTGCATTACTATTGCATTACTTTAACAAAAATAAACCATACAAAATATTGATATTTCAATACTTGTATGGTTTTTTCCTTTTGGC
>CANQFW010000004.1 GCA_947599995.1 uncultured Clostridia bacterium | reverse complement strand
TTTTTTATTTTATTTTTTATAAATTTTATTTTAAATGTAAAACTATATAAAAAATATTTAAAAATGTCTTATTTTTGATTTTAAAGCCTCGTAATTTTTTCATTTTTATTTTTTTTGTATATTTATATATATCTATTTTTATTTTCATCTTTTTATAATTCATTAAAAACATTGTTATCCACATTTTATTTACAAAATGTGGATAACTAATTCTTATTTTTCTAATCTTATTGGTAAAATCATATATATATAATCATTGTGATCAACTGATTTTATTAAGCATGGTGAAATATTTGTACCAAATTCTACAAATATTTCTTCTTCATCAATCGCTTTTAAGCTGTCTAAGAAATATTTTGGATTAAACCCTACCTCTAAGTTTTGACCTTCAGTAGAGATATATAATTCTTCTTTAGCATCTCCAGTTTGATTTGTGCAAGATATTGTCATTTTTCCTAAATCAATTGAAACTTTTACAGGATATTTCTTCTCTTTTTCAATACTTGATGCTGAAATTAAACTTATTCTTTCAAAACTATTTTGCAAACTACTTTTTTCTACCCTTATTCTTGTCTTCCATTCATTTGGTATAACAGAATTATAGTTTAAAAATTGTCCGTCTAAAATTCTTGTCACTAATTTACATCTTTCCATTTCGAAAAGTGCTTGATTTTTTGAAACTCCAATTTTTACATTTTCGAATGAATCAGAAAGAATTTTATTTACCTCATTAAGTGTTTTTGCAGGAATTACTGCTTTAAAATCAACAGTAGGAGTTGGTAAATTTATAGTTCTTATTGCTAATCTAAAACCGTCTATTGCTACTACATTTAATTTATTATTTTTTATTTCAAACAGACATCCTGTAAAGATTGGCCTATTCTCTTCAGTACTTACAGCAAAAATTGTTTTTTTAATCATATTCTTTAATGCTCTTTGCTCTAAATCTATTGAATTTTCAATTTCAATTTTTGGAAGTTCCGGAAATTCATCTGGATTCATTGTTGCTAATTTATATAAAGAACCTTCACACTCTATTGTTAGTAAATTATTTTCATTTAAGCTAATATTTATTTCAGAATCTGGTAATTTTCTTATAATTTCTGTAAACATTGTGGCATTAACTACTGTACTACCCTGCTCTCGAATTTCACATTCCATTGTGTATTCAATTCCTATTTCTAAATCGTACGTAGTTAGTTTTATTTCATTGTCGTTTGTTTGAATTAGTATTCCTTCAAGTATAGGCATTGTAGTTTTAGTTGCTACACCTTTTACTACGGAGTTAAGAGCTTTAAGTATTTTATCTTTATAACAAATAAATTTCATTAAAATCATCCTTTCAATTTTTTTGTATTTGGCTTTATTATTTTATTATAATATAAATGATATATATAGTAGTAGTAGTAGTAAGTGTTGTGGAAAGTGTGGAAAACTATGTGGAAACTTTGGAGCCGTAATGAAAAACATGTGTATAATTCTGTGGATAACTGAGGGTAGTTATCCACAGATTCCACATTTAAAAGTGGAAAAGTATTTATCAACAGTTTATCAACAGCTTATCCACAATGGGTATGTGGATATCTCAGCTAGCTCTTCCGTAAGAACAGAGACGAAAAAAATTTGAAACAAATTTTTCTAAAAACAAATATTTTTTTAAAACTAAAAAAAAGTTAATTTTTCAATTATTCTTTATTTAATATAATATTTTTCACACTTTCCACAATTAATTTAGTATTTGTTTTTTCTTTTAGTTCTTTTTCTATTTTCTTGTATGCATGCATTACAGTTGAATGGTCTCTTTTCCCAAAATCAATACCTATTTGTGGAAAAGACATATTGGCTACATCTCTGCATAGATACATTGCAATTTGTCTTGGAAAAGCAATATCATTAGACCTTTTATCACCGGCTAAATCTTTTTTGTCAATACTAAAATATTTAGCAACAGTTTCTTGAATGAATTCTGAAGATATTACTTTTTCCTTTTTAGCAATGAATTCATTTATAACATTTTCTGCAAGCTCAATTGTAATTGGACTATGCATAAGAGAAGCTCTTGCCACTATTTTATTAAATACTCCTTCAAGTTCTCTGATGTTTGAATCAATTTTAGTTGCTATGTTTGCAAGTATTGCATCATCAATTATAATGTTTTCATCTAATGCTTTTTTTCTAAGTATTGCAACTCTTGTCTCGTAGTCTGGACAAGAAATATCTGCTAGAAGTCCCCATTCAAATCTTGATTTTAGTCTATCTTCTAAAAACGGTATATCCCTAGGTGGTTTATCACTTGATATAATAATCTGTTTGCCATTTTCATATAAAGTATTGAATGTATGGAAAAATTCCTCTTGAACTCTTTCTTTTTTTGCAATAAACTGTATATCATCTATAAGAAGTGCATCTGCATTTCTATATTTATTTCTAAAGGGATCATTTTTTCCATCTCTTATAGAATTTATAAGATGATTTGTAAATTTTTCTGATGTAACATAAACAATATTCATTCGCCTGTTATTTTGAAGAATTCTATTTCCAACAGCTTGCATTAAATGTGTTTTTCCAAGACCAACTCCACCATAAATAAAAAGTGGATTATATGTATTAGCAGGATTATCACCTACTGCAAGTGCTGCTGCATGAGCAAATCTATTATTATTTCCTACAACAAATGTATCAAAAGTGTATTTGGGATTTAAGGTTTGATTAGAGTAATCTATTTCGTCATCAGTTTGTTTTTTTGGATTTGATATAATTTCTTCTTTTTCCGGTTCATTATTCTCTTCTTCATCAAGAGAATGTACTGAAAATGTATATTCTTTGTTTGTTATATATTGAATTGTATTTAGAATTAAACTAGCATATTTAGTTTGAAGAGGGTCTTTTTTATAGTGACAATCACAATTAAAAATTATGTGATTTTTATTCATCGATTTTATGCTAAGAGGTTTAATATACGTATTAAAAGATATGTTAGTCATTTCTGGTAAAAGAAGCTCTTTTATTTTTTCCATTAGCGTTGTTTCATTTAGTTCTTCCATTTTAACCTCCTTTTCTGACATTTTATGTCTAAATTTTTGTATACACAGAAACTATTTATGTAAGCTAATGTGAACTTTTTATATAAAAAGTTATCCACAAAGTTATCCACAGGTGTTGATAACTTTGTAATATTGTTGTAAAAAATCAGGTATATTCCGAACACATTTTTAAGTGCCGAACCTAAGCATCCATAAGACTTTAAAGAATTATACCACAAAATAAATATTGGTGCAATAACTTTAAAAGAATTCGTACACAAACTGTGAATAACTTGTGGATAACTTTCTGTTTTTTTGCTTTTTAATAAAAGTGTTATACAACATTTTTGGCAAAAATGCAACAGAAAAATTAAAAATTATATAAAATATTTAGGCATATTGTTACTTGTTAACAGACTAAAACTTTTAAACATTTTAAAAGATTAACTAGGAAATTTAAAATTTTAAAAAATTGATTGACAATTAAAAAAAAAAATTGTATAATGTTTACACTTGCGTAAAAAAAAGCGCAAATCAAGTTAGTTTATTATAAAAATAAATAAAGTTATAAAAAATGGAGGTGCTTAACAATGAAAATGACATTTCAACCTAAAAAAAGACAAGCAAAAAAAGAACACGGATTTATGAAAAGAATGTCTACAAAATCTGGTAGAAAAGTTCTAAAAGCTAGACGTGCTAAAGGAAGAAAGAAACTTTGTGCATAAAATGTATTTATAAAAAGATTAAATAAAAGTTTTAGTCTTATGTTAAAAGTATGTAATTTCTGTCTAGAGAATACTCTATGCAGAAATTATACTAAAACAGTAAAGGACTGAAAATTACCATGAAAATAACAAAAATGTTAAAGAAAAATTATGAGTTCAGAAGAGTTTTGTCAAAGGGAAATTATTTTGCAGGAAGTTATATTCAAGCATTTATTATAAAAAATAAAAAATCTTATAATTCGCTAGGACTAGCGGTAAATACCAAATTAGGTAAAGCAGTTAAAAGGAATAAAATTAAAAGATTACTTAGGGAAAATTATAAAAATCTTGAAAGTAATATGCAAGTAGGATTTGAAATAGTATTTTTATTAAAAAAGAAAATAAATATAGACGATTTAAATTTTCAAAATATAGGACAGGACATGGAAGAAATAATGAAAAAATCTGGAATCATAATAGATTAGAGCAAATAAATGAAAAAAATTATAATAAAACTAATCATTTGGTATCAAAAAAATATATCTTTATGGTTAGTTTCTAAAAATATTAATTGTAAATTTTATCCAACATGTTCTGAGTACACAAAGCAAGCTATTGAAAAATATGGAATTTTAAAAGGCGTTTTGTTAGGAATATGGAGAATAATAAGATGTAATCCATTTTCAAAAGGTGGATATGATCCATTGAAATAAAGAATATGGAGGTAAGAAATGATAGCTTTTTTTGCTAATCTTTTTGGATATGTACTAAATTTTTTGTACGAGATTGTTAAAAATTATGGACTTGCCATTATTTTATTTTCAATACTTGTAAAATTGCTAATGTTGCCAATATCAATAAAACAACAGAAAACGATGAAAAAAAGTGCTAAAATTCAAGAAGAAATGAAACAAATACAATTTAAATATAAAAATGAACCAGAAAAGTTAAATCAGGAAATAATGAGTTTATACAAAAGGGAGAATATGAGTCCATTTTCTGGATGTTTTAGTTCGATTGTACAAATTATTCTATTATTTTCAGTTTTCTATTTGGTTAGAGCACCACTTACATATATGAAAAAAATTGATAACACTGCAATAAATCAAATGAAAGAAATTGTTCAAGAAAATGGAGCAACAAGAGGATATGAAGAAATTGCAATAATTAATTATGTTAGAAATCTTGCAAACCAAGAATCCGTAGAAGAAAATGAAAGTATTGATACTGAAAATATAGAGCAAAACACACAGACAAATACTCAAAATATTGTTGAAAATGCAGAAGGTAATACAGAAACTCAAGAATCAAACTTGGAGGAATCTAATCAAAATAATAATGGTCAATTTAATATACATGATTACGTTGATCAGGTTAATTTGAATATGGATTTTCTAGGTGTAGATTTAAGTAAAATCCCATCTCAAGATGCGAAAGATATAAAAGTATTTATAATACCAGTATTATATGTAATTTCATCATTTATTTCTATAAGACTTACTACTACTACACAAAATAAAAAAATAAATGAAAATCAAAATGATCAGGGAGAAGTAGATGCCCTAGCACAATCAAATAAGATGATGGCATGGATGATGCCTATAATGTCTGTATCAATTGCATCTATAGCACCACTTGGACTTGCATTATATTGGTTAATGAATAATATTTTAATGATTGCAGAAAAATTAATCTCAAATATATTTTTAAAAGATGAAGATAATAAGGAGGCAGAAAAAAATGCCTAATACTATAATTTCAGAAGGTAAAACAACGAATGAAGCTATAGAAAAAGGGTTGAAAATTTTGGGTGTATCTAAAGACAAAGTAGATATAAAAATATTAGAGAACAGCGAAAAAAGAAGTTTTTTTAGTATTTTAGCTCCAAGAGTTGTGAAAGTTGAATTAAATGTTAAGGAAAATTATCAAAAAGAAAATGAACAAGAGATAAAAAAAGAATTTAAAGAGTTATCTGCTAGTGAATTAGATAAGGCAGAAAGTAATGCTAAAATGTTTTTAGACGAATTATTACCAAAAATTGGTAAAGAAATTACATATAAAATTGAAAAAAACGAAAAAGGTCTAAATGTTACAATAAATGGATCAGACTCTAGTACATTAATAGGTTATAGAGGGGACACATTATATGATTTTCAAAATATTTTATCTGCTGTGTCAAATAAAGGTATATCAAGTAAAATTAGAGTAATTTTAGATATAGAAAATTACAAAGAAAAAAGAGTAAAAACACTTGAGAATTTAGCATTAAAATTAGCTAAAACTGTTGAGAAAACTGGAAAATCTGTTACATTAGAGCCTATGCAAGCATATGAAAGAAAAATAATTCATACTAAATTGCAAAATTCTGATAAAGTAACTACAAAAAGTATTGGTGAAGAGCCAAGAAGAAGAATAGTAATATTATTAAAAAAATAAATCAGAAGTCAAAGTTCCGATTTAATCTAAAGATAAGATTAAAGGACTTTGACTCTGTTTATTTTAGGTAATATTTATGATTTTTGTTATCAAGATATATTAGGTACCATTAAGCCAAATTTAAATACAATAATTAATGGAGAAAGAAAAATAGACTTTATAAAAGTCTTGAGGGAAAAAAATGAGTACAATAGCGTCAATTTCTACGGCTCCTCGGCATTGGAGGAATTGGAATTATAAGGATGAGTGGAGAAAATACTTTCGAAGTGCTAGAAAAAATATTTGTACAAAAGAAGAAAAAAGATATATCTGAAATTGCTGGATATACCATAAAGTATGGAAATATTGTTGATGATGGTCAAATAATAGATGAAGTGTTAGTTTCCTATTTTAAAGCACCAAGAAGCTATACAAAAGAGAATATGTGTGAAATTAATTCACATGGAGGAATAGTAATTGTAAAAAAAATATTAGATTTGTGTATTAAAAATGGTGCTAATCTTGCAGAGCCAGGAGAGTTTACTAAAAGAGCATTTATGAATGGAAGAATTGATCTTTCTCAGGCAGAATCTGTAATTGACATTATTAATGCAAAGTCAGATAAAGAAGCGAAGGAAGGAATAAAACAATTAGAAGGATATTTGTCTAATAGGATTAAAAGTGTTAAAGCAGATCTAATGGATATTATAACAAATATAGAAGTTTCTATTGATTACCCAGAGTATGAAACACCTCAACTTTCTACTAAGGAATTAACAGATAAAATAAATGAGATATCCCTAGGGCTTAAAAGGATGGAAGAATCATTCGAAAATGGAAAAATTATAAAAGAAGGTATAAAAACAGTAATAATTGGAAAGCCAAATGTTGGCAAATCATCATTGCTAAATGCTATTTTGAAAGAAGAAAGAGCGATTGTTACTGAATATGAAGGAACAACAAGAGACACTATAGAAGAATTTGTAAATGTTAAAGGTGTTCCACTAAAGCTTGTAGACACTGCAGGAATAAGAAATGCTGAAAATGAGGTAGAGAAAATAGGCATAGAAAAATCCAAAAAGATGGCTAGAAATGCAGATTTAATTATTTGCATTGTAGATGCAAGCAGAGAGCTAGATAATGAAGATATAGAAATACTCAAACTTGCTAATTCAAAAAAATGTATTTTAGTTTTAAACAAGACAGATTTAAAAGCTAAATTAAATGAAAAGAGTAAATATATAAACAATTTTAAAAATATAATAAAAATATCTGCGATAAAAAGTGAAGGTATTGAAGATTTATATAACAAAATTGCAGAACTTTTTAATTTAAATGAAATAAGTTTAGATAATGAAATTATAATTACAAATGAAAGACACAAAAATTTAATTCAGATGGCAATTAAAAATTTAAATGAAGCAAACCAAACATTAAAAGATGGATTACCAATAGATTTTGTAGAGATTAGTCTAAAAAATTCATTAGTAAATTTAGGTTCGATAACAGGGGAAGAAGCAAGCGAGGAAATAATAAATGAAATATTTGCTAGATTTTGTTTGGGAAAATAAAAAAACATCTTCAAAATCAAAAATCAGCAAAAAAAATTACTTAAACGATAAATTATATAATTGATAACAAAAAAGCTTTATTTTTGATTTTGAAGAGTTTAAAAGATATGAAAAAATTTTTTATAATATAATAAACACATCTTTAAAAACGATAGACTTTAAGTAGATGAGAAATATGAGAACATTAGTTATAAAATATTAATAATAATATATGTTAATATTTTATAGGTACAGTTTCATAAGCAAAAAATTATGTAAACAAAACGTTTTTTCTTGTTCCACATTAAAAATGGAAAAAATTGGTAATAATTTATGCGTTGTAAATGATTAATTATATCATAATAAAATAATATTAGGATATAAAAAGATTTAAAATAAGAAATATTAATAAAGGAGTAAAGAAATGAGTTATTTTGCCGGAGAATATGATGTAGCAGTTATTGGAGCTGGACACGCAGGGTGTGAGGCTGGACTTGCAAGTGCACGACTTGGAATGAAAACATTGGTATTTTCTATTAGCCTAGATGCAGTAGCAAATATGCCATGCAATCCGCATATAGGTGGTAGTTCAAAGGGACATTTGGTAAGGGAAATAGATTGTCTTGGTGGAGAAATGGCAAAAAATATTGACAAGACAATGATACAAATAAAGATGCTTAATATGTCAAAAGGACCTGCTGTTCATTCATTAAGGGCACAGGCCGATAGAAAAAAATATCAAGCGGAAATGAAGCATACATTGGAAAAACAGAAAAATTTAGAACTTAAGCAGGCAGAAATTATAAATATAGAATTAAAAGATGGAAAAGTAGAATCTATAGAAACTTCTGTAGGTGCTATTTATAAGGTGAAAACTATTGTTGTTGCGACAGGAACATATTTAAAAGGAAAAATATTTATTGGAGACTTTTCCCAAGAAAGTGGACCTGATGGTGTTTTTGCATCAAATAGATTATCTGAATGTTTAAAAAAGTTAGGAATTAATTTAATTAGATTTAAGACAGGAACGCCAGCAAGAATAAATAGAAAAAGCATAGATTTTTCGAAAATGGAAGTACAAAAAGGCGATAAAAATATAGTTCCTTTTTCTTTAGAAGATGAAATTAAAGATTTTAATCAGCAAGATTGTTATTTGACATATACAAATGAAAAAACACATAAAATAATAAGAGATAATTTGCATAGATCTCCGCTTTATTCAGGTATGATTGAGGGGACAGGTCCAAGATATTGTCCATCAATTGAAGACAAAGTAGTTAGATTTAGCGATAAACCGCGTCATCAGGTATTTATTGAGCCTGTTGGATTAGATACTGATGAAATGTATGCACAGGGAATGAGCTCTTCACTTCCAGAAGATGTTCAAATTGCGATGTATAGAACTCTTCCTGGCCTTGAAAATGCTGAGTTTACAAGGCCTGCATATGCCATTGAATATGATGCTATAGATCCTTCAGAACTTAAATTATCTTTAGAATATAAAAAAATAGATGGATTATTTTTTGCAGGTCAAACTAATGGAACATCTGGATATGAAGAGGCTGCATGCCAAGGTTTAATAGCCGGAATAAATGCTGCTCAAAAAATAAAAGGAAATAAACCATTAATTTTAGATAGAACACAAGGGTACATAGGTGTACTTATTGATGATATTGTTACTAAAGGAACAAATGAACCATATAGAATGATGACTTCAAGGGCAGAATATAGACTTCTTCTAAGACAAGATAATGCTGATTTAAGATTAACAGAAATAGGGCATGAAATTGGATTAATTTCTGATGAAAGATATGAAAAATTTTTACTTAAAAAGAGTAATATTGAAAAAGAAATTGAAAGATTAAAAAGTACAACGGTAAAACCAACTGAAAGTGTAAATAACTTCTTAGAAAGGCATAATACGAGTAAATTAACAACAGGAACAAAGCTTTCAGAACTATTAAAAAGGACAGAAATAACATACAAAGATTTACAGGAAATAGATAACCAGAGACCTATACTTTCTCTTCAAGAGCAAGAAGAAGCAGAAATCCAAATAAAATATGAAGGATATATAAAAATGGAAGAGGAGCAAGTTATTAAATTTAAAAAAATGGAAAATAAGCTTCTTTCTGAGGATATAAATTATTCAGAAATTAAAGGTTTAAGTTTAGAAGCTAGACAAAAACTAGATAAAATAAAACCAAACTCCATTGGACAGGCATCAAGAATTTCTGGAGTATCACCTGCTGATATAAATGTACTTTTGATTTATTTGCAAGTTAGAAAATAAATTGAACTAAATTGGAATATTATCCACATTTAGTAAAAAAATGTGAATAGGCTAAGTAAAATTTATTGTTTAATAAAGTATTAGACAGTAATTTAAAAATAAAAAAAGGAGAAATATGTAAAAGGAAACATATATTAAGAAAATGGAAAATAGTTTTAAAGTTAATTTAGAATTTTTATCAAATAAAATAAATGTAATGTTAAATGATAAACAAATATCTAAATATTATCAATATATGAACTTATTATTAGAATGGAATGAAAAAATTAATTTAACATCTATAACAAGGCAAGATGAAATCATACTAAAACATTTTATAGATTCGATGACAGTTTTAAAGTATTTAGATAAATATAATAAGATTATAGATGTAGGAACTGGAGCTGGTTTTCCTGGAATTCCTATAGCTATTATGAAAGAAGAAAAAAGTGTAACTTTGATGGATTCTTTAAACAAAAGAATAAAATTTCTGGAAGATATTAAACAGAAATTAGATTTAAAAAATATTGATTTGATTCACTCTAGAGCAGAAGACCTAGGACAGGACCTGAATAATAGAGAAATGTATGATGTCTCAGTATCAAGAGCAGTGGCTAATCTTACAACTCTGGTAGAATATTTAATTCCATTTATTAAGATTGGTGGAATATGTATTTGTATGAAGGGACAAGATGTTGAAGAAGAAATAAATGATAGTAAAAGAGCCATTGAGTTATTGGGAGGAAGAATAAAAAAAGTTGACGAATTTTACCTGCCAGATTCGGATATGAAGAGAAATATTGTAATTATAGAAAAAATTAGAAGTACTAATAAAAGATATCCAAGAAAGGCAGGGCTTCCTTCAAAAGAACCATTAAAATGAGTTAAGAAAACTATTTAGATCTTTTTAATAAATTTTAGAAGAAAAGTAAAAATTTTCTACTAAGATTTATTAATAAAAAGATTTAAATAGTTTTTTCTGTGGAACAAATTGGTAAAAATATTATAATTAAAGGAAAAAATAATATTTTTTCGACATGATTCGACACTTTTCGACAAAGCTTGATAAATAAAATTAAATTTTTTTAAATTTACGGTATAAATAATAGTAATAAAAAATCAAGAAAAATTATAAAAATTTATTGACATATTTACAATATTTGTATATTATAAATAAGAAAAATAAATAGCAAAAAATGGAGGAATCAAATTGGGAAAGATAATAGCAGTAGCAAATCAAAAAGGTGGAGTAGGAAAGACTACCACCACGGTTAATTTAAGCACCATATTAGCTAAAAGAGGAAATAAAGTTTTATTAATAGATACAGATCCACAAGGAAATGCTACAAGTGGTCTAGGTGTAGAAAAAGAGTCTGAGTTTTCTACATATGATTTATTAATTACTGATGTGACAATGGAAAATATCATACAAGAAACAGCAATTAAAAATCTTAAAATTTGTCCTTCAAATATCAATTTAGCTGGAGCTGAAGTACAGCTAGTATCAATGATGTCTAGAGAACAAAGAATGAAAGAAAAATTAGATTTAATAAAGGATGATTTTGATTATATTTTAATAGACTGTCCTCCATCTTTGGGACTAATAACATTAAATGCATTCACGGCATCAGATAGTGTATTAATTCCAGTGCAATGCGAATATTATGCATTAGAAGGATTAGGACAACTTTTAAATACAATAGAACTTGTAAGAAAACACCTGAACAAAAGTTTGTATGTAGAAGGAGCATTACTTACAATGTATGATATTAGAACAAATCTATCAAACCAGGTTGTAAAAGAAGTAAAAAGATATTTTGAAAATAAGGTTTATAAAACTGTAATACCAAGGAATGTAAGAGTTAGTGAAGCACCAAGCTATGGAATGCCAATTACGATATATGACCCACATTCTAAAGGAGCAAAAAGTTATGAGAAATTCACTAAGGAATTTTTGAAAATAAACGAACAAGAGAAAAAGGCAAAATTAAAGAAGTAATAATAAATTTAAGATAAAAAGAAACGAATGGAGGAACGAAAATGGTAAAGAAAACTGGACTTGGTAAAGGACTGGACGCATTATTTGCTATTCCAGGACAAGAAGAAAATGTAAATGAAAACGATGCTTTACAAAATTTAAAGATAATAGATGTAGAACCAAATAGAGAACAACCAAGAAAGATCTTTGACGAAGAGTCACTTAAGGATTTAGCCGATTCAATAGAAAGATATGGAGTTATACAGCCTATAGTTGTAACTCAAAAAGAAGGATATTATGCAATTGTTGCAGGTGAGAGAAGATGGAGAGCAGCAAAAATTGCAGGATTGACAGAAATTCCAGCAATAATAAGAGAAAATGATGAAAGAAAAAATAAAGAAATAGCATTAATAGAAAACATTCAAAGAGAAGATTTAAATGCATATGAAAAAGCTTCAGGAATTAAAGCTTTAATGGAAGATTATAAATTAACGCAAGAAGAGATTGCAAAAGTATTAGGAAAAAGTAGAAGTAGTATAGCAAATAGTGTAAGAATATTAAATTTGGATCCAAGAGTATTAGAATTTGCAAAAGAGGGTAAACTAACAGAAGGACATTGCAAAGCTTTAATGGCTATAACAGATCCAGATAAACAATATGATGCAGCTGTAAGAATGATAGAAAAAGGTGAAACAGTAAGACAAGCCGAGCAAAAAGCATATAGAAGCAAGGCTAAATTAGATGATAAATATGGTGTAATTTATAGAGATATAGAAGACAAATTTCAAGGATTTTTTGGAACAAAAGTAAAAATAAATGCGGGAAAAAGAAGTGGAAAAATAATAATACAATATACAAATAACAGTGAGCTAGAGAGAATATTGGGACTTATAAAGTAATTAGTTTTATAATATAATGTACTAAAATTTATTTTTATGACAGAAAGATAAAAAGCTTGTATACGAGTTGTGTTCTACAATTTAGTTTATGAGCCTTTTATATTTTTTCAAAAAAATATAAAAATCTATTGACAAACATTATAGTTTTATGCTAATATAAACAATGTCAGAAGACGAGGAGAGGTGGTCGAGTTGGTTTATGGCAGCAGTCTTGAAAATTGCCGTAGGTTTGTAGCCTACCGTGGGTTCGAATCCCACCCTCTCCGCCAATTAAAATGAGTGATAAAAAGTATAACTCATTTTTTTTATAATGAAAAATGGAGTAGTACCCAAGTGGTGAAGGGGATTGTTTGCTAAACAATTAGGTCGGTAACACGGCGCGGAGGTTCGAACCCTCTCTACTCCGCCAAAGATCATTAATTAACTAGAAAATAATAAGAAACCAGGTAAAGATGGTTTTTTATTATGTAATTAATTGTTGAAGTACCTAAAATTATTTTAAAAGTGAAAGATCAATTAATTTTGAAAGTGATGTATATGTAAATACGCAATTTTAGCATTATTTTGTATGCAAAATAATTTTATTATTTTAAAAATAAAAAAAGTGTTGCAAATAATAAAAATTTGTGTTATATTTATAAATAGAGAAATTATTTATTATAATAAAAGGAGGAAAAATATATGAAGAAAGTTAATATAAAAGCAATTGTAGTTGTTGCCCTAGTAATTTTTACTGTATTTTCAGTTTGCGCACCTGTATTTGCTGCTAAAGTTGGCGGTACGGATATAAATCCTACTACCAGTAATGTTGATGACAGTGTTAAAACAGCTGGAAATAATATTTTAGGGTATGTACAAGTTATAGGATCTTTCATAGCTGTAGGAGTATTGATGTTTTTAGGAATTAAATATATGACATCAAGTCCTTCAGAAAAGGGAGACATAAAAAAATCAATGATTCCTTATATAATTGGTGCGGTAATATTATTAACTGCGGTTAATATTGTTCCAATAATTGCTAAGCTAGGTTCTATATTCGGAGTTGGTACTAAATAAACATTATAACATAATTTTTATAGTAAGGCTATCTAAAAGTATATTTGTACTTTTAGGTAGCCTTAAAACTGTTTTTTAAAAATAAGTTGCTAATTTTTTTGAATAAAATTACAAGAATAGTATTTCTAAGTATTACAAAAATATTACATCAATGTTACAAAAATATTAAATTTTTTCTTTTTTTCCCAAAAACTTTACAATAAAACCTAAATTTTGTTATAATGATACGTAGAGAAATTGGAGGTAATAGGCATGGGAACATATAAAATACCAAGAGATACTGGTGGAGAAAGCAGAATATTAATGATATTTTCATGGAAGGCATTAGGTTATACGTTTATCGGTGCGATAGTTGGGATACCTTTTTTTCTGATTTTTTCAAAAATAAAATTTACTATAGGAATAGCATTTATAGCAATATTTGGATTTATAGGATTTTCAATAGGCACATTTAAGATACCTGAAATAGATACATTCGAAGTAACAAGAAAGACAGCAGGGGCAAATATAGATGAGGTAATAAAAAGAGCTATAAAATTTAAGATAAAAGGAAAGAAAATTTATGTATATGCAAAGGAGGAAAAGGACGATGAGTGATGTTCGTGTGCTTTTTTTACTCTTGATATTCTTTTTTGTTGTACTTATGGTTTTGCTATGCGTATACATAGTACGAAGGGTAAGACAAAATAATCAAAAATACAACGATAATGAGATTATTAATAGTGGTTCGGAAAAAAAAGAAGCAGCAACTAAAGGTTATAAAATAAAGTCAGTCTTTGACTTTATGGACTTTGAGGGAATAGAGGACAATATGATTGTTCAAAAAAAAGGGAAAAAGTATTTAATGGCTATTGAATGCCAAGGAATAAATTATGATTTAATGTCTGAAATGGAAAAAACATCCGTAGAGAGTGGATTTATACAGTTTCTAAATACACTTACAAGTACCATACAAATATACATTCAAACAAGAACAATAAACTTAGAAAGGAGCCTTGTAAATTATAGAGAGAAAGTAAAAGAAATAGAGAACAATTTTATTAATAAGCAGTCTGAATATAATCAAATGGTGAAATCAGGGCAATATTCCCAAAAGGAATTAGATGATAAAAGAATGGAAGTAATAAGGCAACAAAATTTATATGAGTATGGAAAAGATATAATAAAAAATACGGAAAATATGAGTTTGAATAAAAATATTCTTAAAAAGAAGTATTACATAATAGTAACATATTTTTACTCATCGGTAGATGCAGATGAAGATTTATATAGTAAATCAGAAATTAAGGATATTGCTTTTTCAGAACTATATACTAAATGTCAATCAATGATTAGAGCTTTGTCTACAACAGGTGTGTTGGGTAGAATAATAAACTCTTATGAGTTAGCAGATTTATTATATAATGCCTATAATAGAGACGAATCGGAAACATTTGGAGTAAATAAGGCAGTAAGTGCAGAATATGACCAGTTATATGTTCAAACATCAGATATTTTAGAAAGAAAAATGCAGGCTATAAATAATGAAATTGAGAAAAAGGCTTTAATACAAGCTGAAGATGCAGTTAGTTATGCTAGAAGCGAAAAGGCTAAAGAAGTTAAAGAGAAAGAAGAGAGTATTGAAAGTTTAATTGATAAATTAGCTAAAAATATAGTTAAAGAAAATGAACAATATTTAGGAGAGGAAATTACACAAATTGCCATGGAGAAACTAGAAAAGTATCAAAAAGGAAAGGAGGAGAAAAAGAATGTTCAAAAAGAAGAAAAAACAAGAAGAAAAAATGGAAAAAAATGATGAAGAAGAATATAGAGAAGATCAATATGTGTCACTTAAGCCTAAAACGATAAAACAATTAATTGCTCCATCTGGAATAGATGCTTCAAATATTGACCATTTAGAGATTATTTCAGAAGGGACAAGATATGCAAGAAGTTTCTTTGTTGCAAACTTGCCTAGAATGGCAACTTTTCCATATTTGCTTAGAAATATGTATGAGTTTGGAGATATAAACACGTCTCTTTATATATATCCAATTCATGAGTCAACATCTCAAACAAATTTAAATAGGCAAATTAATGAACTAGAAACAGAAAGGATTGTTGCTGCAGATAAAGGAAATATAAACAGAGAAAGCCTATTAGCACAAAAAAAAGCAGAGGCAGTACAATTAAGAGATGAGATTGCTGCGGGATTTAATAAAATGTTTAATGCATCTATTGTTTCTACATTATTTGCATATAATTTACATGATTTAGATAGATTAACTAAATTGCTATCTAGGGAAATGGCTAAATCTCTGGTTAATATAAAATCGGCATGGGGATTACAGGAAGAGGCTTTTAAAAGCAATGTACCTTTATCAGATGATAAACTAAAAAAGATACATTCTTTTGATCGTGCATCTATGTCTACAGTGTTTCCTTTTACCATGTCAGAGGTTGGTCATGAAAATGGAATTCCTTTGGGATTTAATAAGCAAACAGGGGTACCAATTTTATTTGATAATTTTAGTAATACTCTTGCAAATTATAATATGGTTGTATTTGCTAAGTCAGGAGCAGGTAAGTCTGTTACAATGAAAGTTTTAACATCTAGGTCTTGCATTCTTATGGGAATACAAAGCTTAGCACTAGATGCGGAAGGAGAGTATCAAAGTGTAGCTGAGGCATTAGGTGGAATAAATGTAATAATAAGTCCTACTTCAAATACAGTAATTAATTTATTTGATATAGAAATAGAAAAAGTAAGAGATGAAGTAACAGGAAAGGAAAGACAAGTTCTAAATGTTGAAAATAAGGTAGAAGATGTAACACAAGCTATTGTTACTATGGCCAAAGGTAGTACAAAAAGTAAAGAAGTTAACGAGCTTACAAAGCAAATTATTTCTGAGTCTGTAGCAGAAGAATATGAAAGTAGAGGAATAAATGCAGATCCAGCAAGCCTTTTTGAGATAAATGAAAAAAATCAATCAAAAGGAGCTTTGTATAAACAAAAGAAAAAAATGCCTACAATTGGAAGTTGGTATAAAAGAATAATTCAAAAAGCAAAAGATAATACAAATGAGGATTATAGATTTCATTATAGTTATTTAGTAAAGGTAATGAGACAATATGTAAGAGAGTATAATGGACAGATGGCTTATTTTGATGGACAATCTACTTTTGATCTATTAGAAGGTGCACCATTTATAAATTTAGATATATCTCAATTAGAAGAAAGATTTGCAAGACCTTTAGCACAGCAGATACTTCTTTCATGGATTTGGGAAAAATATGTAAAGAAAAATAGTGAAGATAGAAAGAAAGCTTCTAAAAAAAGGGTCTTAGTAGATGAAGCATGGATGATGCTTCCATATCCTGAAGCTGTTGACTTCTTAAACAGAATGGCAAGACGTGCAAGAAAAAGAAATGTTTCACTTGCTATTATTTCTCAAAGATTTCAAGATTTTTATGAAAAGCCAGAGGCACAGGCAGTATTAACATCATCAGATACAAAATTGTTTTTGGCACAAGATAAATCAGAAATAGAGTATTTAAAAGAGGTATTTAAACTTAGTTCAGGAGAGGCAGATTTTTTAATTACATGTAACAAAGGGGAAGGGTTACTAAAAGTGGGTTCCGATACTGCAATTATACAGATTAGTCCGACCCAGAGAGAGTTTGAATTCGTAGAAACTAATATGAATGTACTTGCTAATAAATAAAATAATACCCGATACCAGATTTTTTTAAGATTATGGTGTTGGGATATTGTTTATACATGTGTGACAATATAATTAAATTGAATGATAATTACCACAATGAATGCTAGAGGCAAGGATATTTTTAAAGATTAGTGTATAAAAATATTTTATACATTATAATAGAAAAACAAAAAATGCAAAAATTAAGCTTTTTTGCTTGAAATCATTGAAAAAAAACCATTTTTGGTGTAAAATAGTAATAGAGGTGTATGCATATGAGGAATAAAAAAATAATTAAATATGTTTGTGTAACATTTATTATAGTATTAGTAGTTATTTTAATTACAAATAGTGCAGCGTATGCCAAAATAAATACAGGAATTATTAATAGTATTACAGCAGATAGCCAGTTTAATGATTTAGGAAATGGCATTTTGGGAATGATTCAGACTATAGGCATTTTTGCAGCAGTGGCTGGTTTGATGATAATTGGAATAAAGTATATGTTAAGTAGCGCAGAAGAAAAGTCTCAACAAAAGGAAGTATTAATATATTATATAATTGGTTCGATAATGGTGATTTCAATTGTTGAAGTAGTAAAATTAATTTACAACTTTGCAAAAGATTTGTTTTAAATAGTTTGTAAAAAAGGAGAGAACAATATGAAGATAAAAAAAGTACTATGGATGTTTGTGGTTATAATTATAATATTATTCAATAGTTACAGTGTATTTGCTGCAAAAAACACTAAAGGCAGTATTACAGAGCAGGGAAAAAATTGGTTGAAGATGGGAGAAGAAAATCAAAATACTACACTAAATGAATTAAATCACTCTGTAGATGGTTTTAAAGATTTAGCAGGAATACTTACTGGTATTGGAATATTTGTAATTGCTATAATTGGAGTAACACTTGGAATAAGGCTAATGTATACTAGCGCAGAAGGTAAGGCTAAGGCGAAACAAGCCCTTATTATTTACTTAATTGGAAGTGTTATAATTATAGGCGCACTTGGAATTTGGAAATTATTACTTAGTATTTTAGATGGTGATTGGTTATATTAAAAGGAGAAAGTTATGAAGCTAATTTTTAATAAAAAAACTTTAATTATTTTTATTATTGTTATGGTTATATTTAATACTATTATTCCGTCATATTCTTATGGTTTTGACTTTGGAGGAATTATATTTAAGCCACTTAATACTTTACTTATAACGATGACTGATGGCGTAAACGGATTATTAGCAATTTTTTTTGGAGGAGTATCAGAGCTTATTGATTTTAGTGGAGATAATATATCAAATTTTCTGGCGAGTCCGGAATATATTTTTGCAAATAAATATCCATTACTTAGAGCAAATCTATTTTCTTCTGATACAATAGATGTAGGTGATGGAGGAGGTGTTAATACTTCAACACTAGATACTGCAGTCAATGGTGTAGGGACTTCAACAATAGGATATTTAAGAAAGGCAGTTGCTGGTGTGTATGTTTTATTAAGAAATGTATGTGCAGTAGTCTTATTATGCCTTTTAATATATACTGGTATAAGAATAGTATTGTCATCATCTAATCCTCAAGAACAATCGAAGTGGAAAGCATACCTAACAGATTGGCTTAAAGCAATGGGACTTTTAGTATTTATGCATTTAATAATGATAACAATATTTAATATAACAGATAAATTAGCACAAGCGTTAGCTGAATCTTTAACAGCAGATAAATCAATTTCTGCTATATTAAGAGACAATGCTATGTCATCTTGGGATTTTGTACAACAAGTAATGGCAACATTTATGTATATATATACTACATATTTGACAATAGTATTTTCAATTTCATATTTTAAAAGGGTAATTTGGACTTCAATATTAATAGTTGTAGCTCCAATTGTAGCTGCACTTTATGCTATGGGAGGCCATGGAAAAGACATATATAAAAGATGGTTTAAAGAGTTTTTGGTAAATTGCTTTATTCAACCATTTCATGTAATTGTTTTTTATATTCTTATTATAATTCCTATAATGGTTGCAAATGGACATGCTGATTCTGGACTAAGTTTAGATTTACTTGATACAACCTTTAATATGATATATTGCTTAATTGCTATGTCAATGATAAGACCTGCAGAAAAATATATAAGAGATTTATTTAATATGAATGGAAAAGTAGCAAGTACTGCTGCATTTGAAAATGGAAAAGCATCTATAGATGCGGTAGGTAGAGTGATAAAAGATTTGGCTATTACAATTGGAGGAGCAGTAGCGACAGGAGGAGCAAGTGTTGGTTTAAAGGCAGCTGGTAAAGCAGTTCAAGTTGCTAGTAATGTTTCGCAAGCTTCAGGAAAAGCAAATGGAATAGGATCTAACCCAAGTGCTTTAGGAGCTTTTCAAGGAGCAACTGATCAAAAAAATCCAACTGGAATAGGACCAGGAAGTGCTACCCCATTTAATGCAGATGGACAAGGTATAGGAAGTCCTAAGCCAGGTAGTGCAAATGGACAAGGTGTAGGAAGTCCAAATTCAACTAATCCAAATGAGATAGATACTCAAACACATGAACTAGGCGAATTAAGTCAAGATCTAAAAGGAAATGCATTTCAAAGGGCCGGTAATAGGTTTATCAATACAAAAGTTGGGGCTACTGGTAAAGCACTATTTTCATCAGAAGGTATTGACAACATGATGAAACTAAGAGGAAGTTTACATGAACTTCATGATACAATGGGAATGGGAGTGGTTTCTCCAGATTCATCATGGAAAAATAGTTTTATAGCTCAAGAAATAACTGAAAGAAATAAAGCAAAAGCGGAAGCAAATGTTAACTTAATAAGTAGTAATAAGGATAATATTAAATATATAATAGATCAAAAAGGTCTTCAAAATAAATGGGAAGAAATTTATAAAGATGAAAACGGTCATGTAAATAAAGCTAAAGCAGAACAAAAAGCTGAAGAAGAGGCTAAAGCATTTTTAAAAGATTTGTCACAACAATATGTAAAACATGGAATAACAGATGTTCAATCTATGTATGCTTTATATAGTCATGGAAAAGATCATAATATAGTTGGACCAAGTGAAATAATTAAGGATTTCTACAGCCAAAATAAAGCTGATAAAATGGAAAATAAAATGCGATTAAAGGCAGAAGATAAGATAACCGAGAAAATTAAACTTGAAATTGAAAATAGTCCAACGAAATCGTATGAAATGATTGGCCCAGATGGCAAGAAATTAATTGTAGATAAAAACAATATAAATTCCGAAATTGTCAAACAAGCGATTAAAGATAGGGCGCCTTATGCTAACGCAGTTCATGGAGCAAAACAATCTGTTAATGTTAATTTGAAAGATATGGATAGACAAATGGAAATGAAAGTAAATTTAGAGGCACATCATATTTCAGTAAAAGATCCTCAAAATCTTAAAGATTTAGATAAAGTTGTAGGACGAATTATGAATATGAGCCCTGATAAAAAACAAAAGACATTAGATAAGGCTGGAGATGAGATGAAACAGATTATTGAATTAGAAATTAAAAGAAGAGAAGATGCAAATGAAAATCATTAAGTAAATAAAAAAGGAGATACTAAATATGTTTCGTAGATGGTTAAGTTCGTTTTTTAAAAAAAATAAAGTAATAATATTACAAATAGCAAAAGTAATGGGAGTACTAATTGTTATTGGTCTAATTGGTGCATCGATTATGGCAGTATTAAATAGAACTGATACAAACACTGAAACAGAAAATAGTATCTCTATTTATAATCCACAAAAAACAATGATTTCAGGAGATAAGGTTACGAATGATGAGTATAGCGAGGATAATAATCTTATTAGTAAATTTGTAGAATATTGTAATAATGGAAATGAAGAAGAAGCATATAAATTAATATCAGATGATTGCAAGAACGAGTTGTATCCAACCGTAGAATTATTTAAAAATAGATATTGTAATGGATTATTTAATGGAAACAAGCAATATAATTTGCAAAGTTGGATAAATGAAGATAATTACCATACATATAGAGTTAGATTTACCGAAGATTTTTTATCTACGGGAAATTATGAAAGTAGTCAAAAAGGACAAGATTATATAACTGTAGTTACTACAGATGATGATATAAAATTAAATGTAAATGGGTTTATAAAAAAGGAAACTATTAATAAACAATCTAGTTCAGATTGTGCAGAGGCGTTAGCCGTAGATAAAACCATTTATATGGATTATGAAGTTTATACTATAAAAATTAAAAATATTACGGATTCTGAAATCTTATTAGATACAGATCAGAGTTTAAAAAGTATTTCAATGGTTGATGCAAATGATGTTAAATATTATTCACAGAAAAATGATATAAAAAATTTATATTTAGAATTACCTTCCGGAGTAACTAGAACTTTAAAAATAAGATTTAATAGAGCTTATGATACATCTATAAAATCAAAATATATTGAGTTCTCAGACATAGTAACAGATGTAACAAAATATAGAAATCAAGAAGACTATGCTGATAGGGGAAAAATAAAAGTAGAAATGTAGATTAGATAAGAGGTGAAGTGATGAATAATATTGTAGGAAATGAAAAGGTAAGCAACAGCAAATCCTCATTAATAGTATTGATACCGCTTATAGCATTAATATTAGTTGTAATAATGCTTATTACAATAGTTGCTGGAATATTAGATGTAATAACAGATACCGTAAATAATCTATTAGATACACTAACAAATCCTGTAGCTGGGATTGAGAGAGATTTCAAAAGCTTAACAAATGGACTAAGTTATCTTTTTAATACAAAATATTGGAAACCGGAAAAGCCTTCATGTGAATTTTTAATAATAATTAATCAAGAACAGGTTGATAACATAAAAGATACATTAACAAAACAGGCTATAGATTTAGAGCAGTCTTGTCTAACAGATTATGTTTTAAAAAAGATGATGTTGGTTAATTATATGACAATGAGTACATCTGATACTCAAGTTGCAATTCCTATTTCTAAAGAGGATTATGACAAAAAAGAGAATGAAGGAACTTTTAGCTATTGGGAAGGCGATGATGATAAAAAGCGGAAAAAAAGGCGAATACTATATGTCAGCCTATGGAATTATTGAATTGAAAGATAATGAAGGATCGAAGATTTGGTCATATAATAATGAAGTAGGAGATGACGGTGAAAGCGATTTTGAGCATTTTATTAATACATATAATTATGATATTGAAAACGGAAAAGATGAAACAGCAGATGCAGTAAAAAATGAAATGAAATATGCATATACAATAGATAGTATAGGAACTATTAAAATGTATTGCCCGAATATGCAAACTACAGAGAACATATATAAATATAATGGTGAAGAATTAGTACATGATACTAAAAAGGATAGTCAAAAGGTCGAAACAGCCGAAATAGATTACTATCAATATATTTCAAAATATGTTATGCCGATGGATTTTCTAGTTTCATTATTAGAAATGACAGCAAGTAGTGAATTTATAGGAGCTATTTGTGATTTAATCCAAAATGAACATATTACTTTAGTAGTAGATTGTGATGAAATTGTTACTGTACAAGAGACCACCGAAAGATATGCTGATGAGGTAACAGTAAAAGGAATACAACCGGCTGAAAAGACAACAGAAACGGTAACTACAAACCAGAACGGAAATGAAACAACAACAACAACAAACGAGTCAAAACAACCAAGATATGATTTAGTACAAGAAGTTGCTGGAGTAGAAGGTGAAAGGAATGTTGAAAAAACAAAGAGGGTTACCAAGGAAAAAACAGATTATAGTATTTACGTAAAAGAAGCTGTGGCTTGGTATGGAAGTGCAAAATATGAGGCTGATAGTTCTATTGATGCAAAATATACCGCAGTAAATGAATCAGGAGATGAAGTAACAAATGAAAAAGATTATGGTAAAGATACTAATATTGATGATGTGTTGAAAGAAAATGATGAGGAATATCATATTTGGGTACCAAAAAATGAAAATTCAGAGAGTGTTCAAACATTTAAGCCAGGTTATCCAATTGAAGATTATATGATAAATTATGAAAAGGCAAATCAAAGATATCAAAATGCATGGAGCGATACAGATGTTAATGATTGGAGTTCAAAAGATTTGTCAAATAATGATGATTCGTTTATTTATAAATTACTAGGAAAAGTAGTTACGAAAACAGATTTCTTTTCACATGGTAAAAATACCTTTAATAACCCTACGACAAATACTACTACAAATACAGGAAATGGTCAAAATTCAGTTATTACGGAGGAAGATAAATATACTGACATAGCAAGAGTAGCTGAGATGATACAAAAGAAAAGTAATGTACAAACATCTAAATTTACAAAGGTAGTAACAAAATCAACTACTCCATCTAACAAGGCTATAGAATATACAGATAACACAGATCAATTTTTAGGATTATTGAAAAATGATACAGGCACATATGTAAAAGGAGCAAAATTTAATCCTTCTGGTAAAAAAGTTGTATATAAAGATGTATATGAAGGAACTAAAGAGTCTTCTGCGGGTGATCTTTTAGTAAATGGTGCTGATGCATTAATTCAATTTATGGAGTCAACTTCGGAATATAATAAAAATTTGGTAGCTGTTATGAAATATATTTTACAGAGATATACGGGAGAGAGCTATGGAATTAAGGATTTTGAGAGTGTTGTAAATTGGATTGATATATTTGGTAATACAGATTTCCAACCTGGAACTGCTATTGATTGCTTGAGGCAGTGGATGACTTCTTATGAAGGTAATATAACAAATGACAAAGGAAATAAGTATAAATTATTAGATGGATTTAATAATGATGACTTTCATAGCATAAGTACCGCCCACGGATTTATGTTTTATGCAGCAGGTTATAATGGTTTTGCTCATGAAGGTGCAATGAACAGAGCATATAAGGATTTTAAATATAATATGACTTTAAAAAAAGCTGTTGGAGATTTAATTACTTCAGGAGGCATAGATACAAGTGGTGTTACAGCATATAATAGTCCAATTTATCATTTAGCATATCCAGAAAAATATGATCTTCCTGTAGAGGTTGTTGATCGAGCTCATATGTATAGACTTTCAGAGGAATTGCAAAATATTAAAAAAGAGATAGAAGAATATAATAAAAAGACGGGAAAAAATGTAAAAATGACTTTAGATCAAATGGGAGCAATGGTAGATGCTCAATGGCAATATGGACCAGGTGGATTCCCATATAGTGAGTTTATAGCTGCATATGCTAAATTCGAAGGTGGAGTTAGTAATGAGAATATAGAAGATCTGAGATATCAATTTTTACCTTTTCATGATTCGAAATATGAAAAAAGATCAACTGCTAGGTGGAAATTGTTTAAAGAAGGGATATACCAATTAAGTGATGGAACAGAACTTAAAAGTGTGCCTGAAATCGAATCATATTCATCTGGTGGAGGGGCAGGAGGACCAATTGTCGAGGCTGCAAAGAAATTAGTTGAATTAACTAAGATGGGAGGAACTCAGCAGACATCTTATAACAGTGTGAGAAAATCTACAAATGGATTTAGTTCTGGTGTATATGTTTGTGCAAGCTTTGTATCAGAGGTATTATATAATTCCAATGGATTTAAGAGTTGGTCAGACAGTGTTGATACGTTAGGAATAAATTTATATAAAGATCCTAATTATGAGTTAATTTATTATAATGCAACTCCTTCTGCTACGGCGTCTGTCGGAAACTTTGCTCAAAGTAAGAATTTGGATAAGAATATTGAAGATATTATACAAGACGGAGATATTGTTGCAACATATTCAAGTTCATATTCATTCCAACATGTTGTAGTGTATATTGGTAATAATCAATTTGCACACCATGGAGGTGGTTCAGGAGCTACAAATTATCCTAATGTCGCGTCTAACTTCTTTGCTAAGTATAATAAGGGTTCTATTAAATATATATTTAGATATAAAAAATAATTTTGTGAGGAAGTGTTTAATGAAAAAATTAAAAGGGTTAATAATATTATTAATTATAATTATATTTATAATTATTGCTGCTATTATATATATAAATAACACGGAAAAAAAAGAGTATATCCAATATATATCTACTCAGGGCGATAAGGAAATAGAAGGTGAAAGGAAGGTATATAAGCTTGATTCTAAATATACATATTTTAGTGTTAAAGATTGTATACAAAGATACTATAATAATATAAATAATAATATGCCAAAGATTTTGTATAATATTATAGATGATAATTATATAAAGGAAAATAAGATAACAGAAGATAATATTTTTGATATTATTATTAAAAGTGGAGATGATAAAAAATACGAAATATTGGAAATATATTATCTAGAAGCTAAGTCTCAAATTCCATATTTTATTAAGGGTGTATTATATAATAATAAAGGTCAAGAAGATAAATTTTTTACTGTAATTTTAGATCTGGCAAATGATACTTTTTCAATTAAGCCTTGTAGTGAAGATGAATATAATCAAAATATAAATGGAGAAATTGAATATGATGAAAAGGAAATATTACAAAATGAATATAATTCTTTTAATTCTCCGATACTTTCAGATGAAGATTTAGCTAGAAAATATTTCTATGATTATATAGAAAATGTAGTATATTATCCTACATATGCATACAAAACTTTAGATGAAACTTATAGTCAAAAACGTTTTGGAAATTATGAGAATTATAGAAATTATTTAAAAACAAATATAGATAATTATAAATTAATGGAGATGAATAGAGCAAAATCAAAAGACGAATTTAAAAGTGACGAAGACTATAAAGAATATTTATCTCAGAAATACTATGCTGGATTTTTGAAATATACAGTTAATAAAACTGATGAATATACACAATATATATGTTCAGATTTTAATGATAATTATTATATCTTTAATGTTTTTAATGATTTTAGTTATAAAGTAATACTTGATACATATACTATGGATTTACCGCAATTTATAGAAAAATATAATTCAGCAAATATTCAGGAACGTGTGGTTATGAATATAGATAGAATTTTTAAAGCATTAAATGCAAAGGATTATAAATTTGCATATAATTATTTAGCAGATGGATTTAAAAATAACCAATTTAAAGATATTAATGCTTTTGCAACATTTATACAAAAAAATGTTTATGATAAATGTACTGTAGAATATGGTAAATTTACAAATGAAGGTGAAACTTATATATATGATATTATAATAAAAAATTCTGATAATAATTCTCAAATAAAAAAAATGCAGATAATTATGAAATTAGAGGAAGAAACGAAATTTGTAATGTCATTTAATATTAAATAAATGATAAAGAAAAAATAACTAAAAATAATTTTATTTTTAGTTATTTTTTCTATAATTTTGTAATAATAATAATAACAATCATAATAATGATAAATGATCGAGGCACATATGAGAAAAAATTTAGTATTTCAGGTATAAAGAAAATTATTATAATTGCAAAAAATATTATAAAAGGAATTAGTTTATCGTTTCCATTATGATTATTTTTATTATAATGGTGTTTTTTTAAAAAGTCATTTATAGAATTATTATAATTAATTCTGTTAGTGTTATTTTCATAATTCGGATTATTATATTTAATATTTTTATAGTTATCATTTGTATTTGAGTAAGTATTATTTTGTGAATAATTATCTTCATTAGAGTAATCATTATTGCTTTGTGAATAATTATTTACATTAGAGTAATTATTATTGTTTTGCGAATAATTATTTATATTTTGGTAATAAATATTTTTTATATTATCTAACTCATTTTTTAATCTTTGATTTTCTTTAACAATTAAATTATATTTTTCTATAGAAATAGAGTTATTTTGTAATGTTTTATTATATTCATTCCTTTTTGTTTTATCTGATAAAACATCATATGCTTCATTTATTTCTTTAATCTTTGATTCTGCTTGTTCTTTTTCATGAGGTTCTTGTAAATCTGGATGGTATTTTTTAACGAGCGTTTTATATGCCTTGTCTATAACTTCTGGCGAGGCGTTTTTATCAACTTCTAATATCTCATAATAATTTTTCATATTCTTCTTCTCCTATAAATTTATTATAACATATTTTTTATTTAATTAAAATGATAATTTAAATATTAATTAATAAATAATATTTTGTTAATAGAAAATAATAGTTAATTTGATTGTTTTAGAAGTAATAAAACAAACAGAGTACTTAAAAAGTACCCTATTTATATTATTTATTTAAGATTTTAGTTGTTTCATTTTCATTGTTGTTTCTTTCAATATTATTTGATATAATATTTTCATTTGCTATAGCAATTTTTTCTTTTTGTTTCATTTTTAAATTATCTTTTGCTACTGTCATTAAAAGTTTTATTCTATTTGCTTGGTTTGTTTCACTTGCTCCAGGGTCATAGTCTACAGGAGTAATGTTTGCCATTGGGTATTTTTCGCGAATAGTTTTTATTACTCCCTTTCCTACCACATGGTTTGGCAAACATGCAAATGGTTGTACGCATACAATATTTGGAATGTTGTTTTCTATGTATTCAATCATTTCTGCAGTTAGGAACCAGCCTTCGCCTGTTTGATTTCCGATTGATAGAATATCTTTTACTTGAGATTCTAAGTGCCATATATTGCATGGCATTAGGTAATCTTTTTTAGATTCTGAAAGTGCATTTACAGTAGTCTTTTCCATTAAATCAATTAATTTTATTGCTAATTTGCTTATTTTTGACGAGGTTTTGTTTATATTTAATAATTTGTTGAATGTTATTTTGTGTGTTGCCATAAATTTTACAAATCCCATAAAATCAGGTAATATTACTTCTGCACCTTCTTTTTCTAATAAGTCTGCCACATAATTATTTCCGAATGGATGATATTTTATTAACACTTCTCCAACTATTCCTACTTTTGGTTTTTCTATTGTAGTATCCAATTCGATGCGTTCAAAATCTATGACCATTTCTTGTATGGCTTTTTTTATCTCACTTGTAGATCCTTTTTTTATAATATCTTTGGACTTTTCAAGCCATGTTTGATAAAGTTTATCTGTTTCACCTTTATTAATTTCATATGCTCTATTTTTGTGTAGCAACTTTTGTAATAAATCTCCCAATAAAACAGCTTTTATTAATTGTCCTAAAAGTTTCGGAGTAAGTTTAAATCCTGGATTTTTCTCCATACCTACTAGGTTAAAAGAAATTACAGGGACTTGACCAAATCCAGCATCTTTTAAAGCTTTTCTTATAAATCCTATGTAATTTGTTGCACGACATCCACCGCCAGTTTGAGACATTATGATTGCAGTTTTATTTACATTATATTTTCCAGATTGAAGTGCTTCTATAAATTGACCTGTTGTTAAAATTGAAGGATAACAAGCATCATTATTTACATATTTTAATCCTACTTCTACTGTGTGAGGTGTGCATTCTCTTAAAAGTTCAATATTGTATCCGCAACTTTTTACTGCTGATTCTAACAATTCGAAATGTATTGGTATCATTTGTGGGATTAAAATAGTGTAATTCTTTCTCATATCCTTAGTAAATGAAGGTTTATTTGCTTCATAATTTCCAGTACAGTTTTCCTTTTCTTTTTGCCTTTTATTCATACTTGCTAAAAGTGAACGGATACGTATTTTTACGGCTCCTAGGTTGTTTACTTCATCTATCTTAATTAAGGTATACATTTTACCGTAGCTTGTTAAAATTTCCTCGACTTGATCTGTTGTAACCGCATCTACTCCACAACCAAATGAGTTAAGCTGAACTAATTCTAAATTATCGTGTTTTCCAACAAAATCTGCTGCTGCATAAAGCCTTGAGTGGAAAGTCCATTGGTCAACTACTCTTAGAGGTCTTTTTGCTTCAGATTTATCTGAAATGCTATCTTCTGTAAGTACACAAAGACCTAATGATGAGATTAACGTATCTATTCCGTGATTAATTTCTGGGTCTATGTGATATGGTCTTCCAGCTAAAACTATGCCTTTTAGGTTATTTTCTTCAATGTATTTTATGGTTTCTAATCCTTTGTTACGAATATCTTGTTTAAATTTTTGATATTCTGCTTCCGCTTTTTGTGCGGCTTCTGTTAGTTCCTTTTTAGTAAAGTTGTATTCCTTAAATTCATCTAGTTCCAAAATTTTCTTTACTAGGTTAGTTGTATCAAGTGGTAAAAATGGATTTAGAAACTTTATATTTTGTTTTTTTAGATTTTCAACATTATTTTTTAAAACTTCCGCATAAGAAATTACAATTGGACAGTTATAATGGTTATCTGCTTTTTGATATTCTTTTCTTGAATAAGGTATGCATGGATAGAAAATTGTCGTTATACCTTGTTCTAATAAGCTTTCAATATGACCGTGTGAAAGTTTTGCAGGATAGCATACAGATTCTGAAGGCATAGATTCCATACCTTTTTCGTATGTATTTCTTGTACTTTTTTCTGAAATAATTACTCTAAATCCTAGACTGCTTAAAAATGTGAACCAGAATGGATAATCCTCGTACATATTAAGAACTCTAGGGATTCCTATTATTCCCCTTTTTGCTTCTTTTTCTGTTAAAGGAGTGTAAGAGAAAATTCTATCATATTTATATTTTATGAGGTTAGGTAATTTTTCATTATTTGTAATAACTCCTGTACCTTTTTCGCAACGGTTTCCAGATATATAGCGCTTTCCATTTCCAAATGTGTTTATTGTAAGTTTGCAATGGTTTTCACATTTGTTACAACGAGCGTGTGTAATTTTAATATCCACTTTGTCTAGACCGTCTAATTTTGTAATTGTAGAATGGTATTCCATGTCCATATTTGTTTCAAATTGTGTTTTGGCTATAAGTGCCATTCCGTAAGCTCCCATTAAACCTGCTATATCTGGACGAATAACTTCCTTTCCAACTATTTTTTCAAATGCTCTTAAAACAGCATCATTATAAAACGTTCCGCCTTGAACTACTATCTTTGAGCCAAGTGTTTCTACGTCTCTTATTTTCATAACTTTTTGCAATGCATTTTTTATTACAGAATATGAAAGGCCGCTAGATATGTCGCCTACTGTGTAGCCTTCTTTCTGTGCTTGTTTTATTTTTGAGTTCATAAATACTGTACATCTTGAACCTAGGTCAACAGGTCTTTTTGAATGAATGGCTTGATCTACAAAGTCACTTATTTTTAGACCTAAGCTTTTAGCAAAAGTTTCTATAAATGATCCACATCCAGACGAACAAGCTTCGTTTAGCATAATTGAATCTATTGCTCCGTTTTTTAGTCTTATATACTTCATATCTTGCCCACCAATGTCTACAATTGATGTAACATTAGGTTCAAATTTTTGAGCTGCCATAAAGTGTGCTATTGTTTCTATTTCTCCTATATCAATGTTTAGTGCTGTTTGTATTAATTTCTCACCATATCCTGTAACTCCGCTATAACGGATATCTGCTTTTTTAGGTAATACTTCATATAATTTTTTTAACATTTTTATAACGCTGTTTAATGGATTTCCTTCGTTACTACCATATAATGAGTAAAGAAGATTTCCGTCTCTATCTATTAGAACAAGTTTTGTTGTAGTTGAACCGGCATCTATTCCAATATAACAGTCACCTTCGTAGTTTGAAAAATCCTTTTTTTCTACGGTAGCTTTTGCATGACGGGTTTTAAATTCTTCATATTCTTTATCATTTTTAAATAATGGTTCTATTGGTGTTGTAGTCGCATCTGAGGAATTTCTTAAGTTCATTATTTTTTGTTTTAAATCTTTAGATGAAATAGGACTTTCATTTAGGGAATCAAGAGCTGCGCCTTTTGCAACTAATAGATGTGCTTCTTCTGGTACTATTACCATATCTGGAGTCAATTTTAAGGTTTCTATAAATCTCTTTCTTAGCTCTGATAAATATGTAAGAGGTCCTCCCAAAAATGCTACTTTTCCTCTAATTGGTCTTCCGCATGCTAAACCGCTAATAGTTTGATTTACAACTGCTTGAAAAATAGATACAGCTATATCTTCTTTTGCTGCACCTTCGTTTATTAAAGGTTGTATATCTGTTTTGGCAAACACTCCACAACGTGAAGCTATAGGGTAGATAGTTTTATAGTTTTTGGCATATTCATTTAAGCCAGTAGGATCTGTATCTAATAATGATGCCATTTGGTCTATAAAAGCACCTGTACCTCCAGCACATGTACCGTTCATACGTTGCTCTATTGATTTATCAAAATATATAATTTTAGCGTCTTCTCCTCCTAATTCTATTACAACATCTGTTTCTGGAATATATTTTTCTACGGCTCTTTTGCAAGAGATAACTTCTTGTATAAAATTTACATTTAAAAATTTTGAAGCAGACATGGCTCCTGAGCCTGTTAATGCTATGGTAAATGTATTTTCCGCATATTTTTCTGCAAGTTCTTCTAAAACTTTACACACTGTGTTTTTGGTGTCTGAATAATGTCTTCTATAATCTTCATATATTGTATCTTGGTTTGAATTCATTACTATTATTTTTACAGTTGTAGAGCCTACGTCTAAGCCTACATGTAATATTTTTTTATCCATAATTTTGTCTCCTTTTTAGAAAAGATTTTTTATATTCTAGGAAGTTATCATTGAAAATGATACACTTTCCGTAGAAGATAAATATGCGGAGTATAAATTTTATAAACAGCTTACAATGCTTATAAAATCTTAATTCCGTTTTTTTAGAAATCCCTTTAATTTTATATGATTTTG
>CANQFW010000003.1 GCA_947599995.1 uncultured Clostridia bacterium | reverse complement strand
CCAATTACATATAAAGCTGTAGATTTAATAAAGAGAAAGGAAAAAATAGATAATTTTGATAATGAAGTGAAGTATAAAATCTTTTAAGGAGGAGATTTTAATAAAAAATATTTAATAGGGATGTAGATTGTATAAAAGAATTAGATTTATTAATTTTTTACTTAAATGGTAATGTGGAGGAAAAGAAAATGGGATTTATATATAAAAGAAAAATCAATTATTATGAAACAGACAAGATGGGAGTAGTACATCATTCAAATTATATAAGATTTTTAGAAGAAACAAGAAGTAGGTGGTTAGAAGAATTGAATATTCCAATGGAAAAATTAGAACAATGTGGTTATACTATTCCTACTTTAGAGGTAATTTGCAAATATAAATATCACATAACAAGTGGTGATAATATTATTATAGAACCTATTTTGACTGAATTTAATGGAGTTAGAATGACCGTAACATACAAAGTGACAGATGAAAAAACTGGCAAGACAGTTATAGAAGCGTGTACGAAACACTGCTTTACCAATAGGGAATTGAAACCTATAAATATGAAAAAGGCTAATAAAGAAATAAACGAAATATTTGAAAATTTATTAAATTGAAAGTAAAAAAGGGAATATAAAAAAATATAGATAAAAGCTATAGATTTTTTTGTGATTTTATGATATCATGTAAATATGAAATCTGTTCATACTAACTTACAGACATTAATATTACTAAAGGAGGAATCACAATGAACGATTTTGATTTAATTATTGTTGGCGGCGGACCATCAGGAATGTTTTGCGCATATGAGCTAGTCACCCGGAATCCTGATATAAAAGTGTTAATCATTGAACAAGGCAAAAGGCTTATGCAAAGAGTTTGCCCAATGCAAGAAGGGGCAGAAAAATGTGCTAAATGCAAGGTTTGCGCCATTACTCATGGTTCATCTGGTGCAGGAGCTTTTTCTGATGGTAAATTATTGTTACCAAATAAATCAGATACAATTGTTCGAGGAAATTTAGGATTACACATGAATTTTTCAGAGTCTGTAGAATTATATAATTATACAGATTTGGTATATTTGCAGCTTGGAGCAACTACCAAGGTTCAAGGGGAAGATGGAATTAACTATATTAATAATACATTAAATCCATATCTTCGCTCAGCGGATTTAAAAGCTAAATGCTCAAGAATCCGTCATTTAGGAACAGATGGAGCTCGTAAAGTGTACCAAAACCTGGAGAAGTGGTTGGAAGAACACAATGTCACAATATGGTTTGATACTGAAGTGACAGATTTGCTTGTAAAAAGCAAAAAAGTTTATGGCATAACTTATAGTAAACAGGGAAAAACTAAACAGATTAAATCAAATACTGTTGTATTAGCAATTGGAAGAAGCGGAACTGAGTGGCTGGAAAAAATGTGCCAAGAGCATAAAATATCCTACAATTTTGGTTCGGCAGATTTAGGCGTACGATATGAATTGCATGATACTGTCATGAAGGACATAAACGAGGTTTTATACGAAGGCAAATTTATAGGATATCCAGAGCCATATAAAGACATGGTTCGCACATTTTGCCAGAATCCTTCTGGTTTTGTTTCTGCTGAGTCATACAAGGGTAAAATGACTTTAGTAAATGGGCATAGTTTTCTAGAGCCAGTGAGTGAAAATACCAATCTAGCATTGTTAGTATCGATATCTGGAGTAAAGAATCCATTTGAAATGACAAAAAGCATTGCAAGAAATATTAATAATATAGGGAGAGGCCAGCCTGTAGTCCAAAGATTGGAAGACTTAAGACAAGGCAAAGGAACAACAGTAGAGGCACTTTCTTGTAATTCAGTTGTTCCTACTTTAGCGTCAGCAACTCCTGGTGATATTTCACTTGCAATGCCACATCGCATTGTTATGGATATTCTTGGATTTATCGATAAGATGGATATTATTGCTCCGGGATTTGCAGATAATAACAATTTGTTGTATGCACCTGAAATAAAATTTTACAGCTTGATATTGGAGTTATCTAAAGATTGCGAAACTAGTATTGAAGGATTATATGGCATAGGAGATGGTTCAGGACCTACTCATGGACTGATGCCGGCATCTGTTAATGGAGTGCTTTTAGCTCGAATATTAACAAAAAGCTTTAAAAAATAAGTTAGTAAAAAATACAATTTTTTTTGTATTAAAATAAAAGGAAGACATTATTATAGTGTCTTCCTTTTGGTAATAATAAAAGTTTCTAAAATGTTGTTCTTATCATTAAAACGATGTAGTATTAAAATATATTTAAAAATTTACTTTAAATCTCCATCCAGATAGGCGTTAAGAAGAAGTTTCAAATCATTAATCTGAGCTTGCAAATTCTTTCCAATATCAGTATCTCTAACACGTCTTCTATCTTTAACATATTGTTTTAATATAGTTTGACTTTTAATGTCTAGCCCGTCAAGAATAGCCTTATTTCTAGACTCAAAAGGCTCATTTGCAGCTAATACAAGACCATTTGAATTATAGGTTAAAGTATAACCGGCAAGACCTGTAGATTTCTGATATGATTTTGCAAATCCACCATCAATAACGATTAACTTGCCGTTACCTCTAATAGGACTTTCACCGTCTTTTGCTTTAACAGGAACATGACCATTAATAATATGTCCATCTTTCGAAATAATACCGAAATTTGAAAGAATCATATCACAAACTTTTTCATCATCTAGGTATGAGTAATATGGATTTTTTATCTCAACATGAGTTGATTTGTCATCTATAAAATATCTTTCAAAAGTTGCAACCTTATCCTTACCAAATAAAGGAGATTTAGGACCACACCATAGGTACCACATAAAATCAACTTCGGATTGATTGTTAGACAGTTTATCAGAAAAGAATGCTTTATAAGCTATATTTTCCATATGATCCATCAATTCTTTACCTTTTACTTTTTTTCCCATTATTTCAACTTCTTCAAATTGACCGTTTTCATCTAATGGTATACAACCATGATATAAAATGTTGTCATTATATTTTTGATACATATGACCTTTAGAATATAGAAATGAAACATGCTTATGTAATTTTTCACTATTAATAAATGAAATTTTTAGTCTATCTACAATTTCCATTTCTTGTTTTGTCAATTTATAAGGATCATTTTTATCTATAGTAGGAAAGTTGTTATCATTTAATTTATATGTTTTTTGCATAAGTTTTATTTCTAATTTATCATAGTCTATTTTATCTATAAGAAGTCTATCATTCATGTGATATTCAGGATGCCTCTTTATTAATGCCCCTTCAAGTTTAAATTGTATTACAGCGATAGCTTTTTGTATTTTAGACATTAATATTTTATCAGAGTTAGAGTATCTAGATAATTCACATATTTTTGGTAGGAATTCTTTACAAGGGTCATCTTTATATGTTTCTTGAGCAAATATAGAAAGTGGTCTAATATTGATTCCATAGCCTTCTTCTAAAGTGGATAGGTTATCATATCTACTGCAAATTCTAACAACATTTGCTATGCAAGATTCGTTTCCACAAGCTGCTCCCATCCAAAGAATATCATGATTTCCCCACTGAATATCTAAAGAATGAAAATTCATTAAGGTGTCCATAATTACAGGAGCTCCCGGACCTCTGTCATAAATATCACCTATTATATGAAGATGATCTATTGCCATTCTTTTTATTAAAGCAGAAATTGCTATAATAAATTTATCTGCACGATGTAAATCAATAATGCTGTCTATTATCTGTTCATAATAATTTTGTTTATCATATTCATTATCATTTTGAGCATGAAGTAATTCATCTATTATATAATCAAAACTTTTTGGCATTGCTTTTCTAACTTTTGAACGAGTGTATTTAGAGCTTACTGCACGAGCAACATCGATTAGTCTATAAAGCATTATTTTGTAATACTCATCCATATTTTTATTTGTTGCTTTTTCTAATTCCAATTTTTCCTCTGGATAATAAATTAAAGTTGCTAAATTTTTTCTGTCTTCGGCTGTAATTGAGTTACCGAATATATCTTCTATTTTACTTTTTATTATTCCAGAACCATTATTTAATATTTGTAAAAATGCTTCATATTCGCCATGTATGTCGCTCATAAACAGCTCAGTTCCTTTAGGTAAGTTTAATATTGCTTGTAGATTTATTATTTCTGTGGTTACCTCGTCTACATTTTTATATATTTTACTAAGTAATGTTAGATATTTTTTGTTAATTTTATCCATGATATCCCTCTTTTCTTAAATGATTTGTTTTTAATTATAACATATTATTTTTATTTACGGAAGAAAAATTAAAATTTTATTTTGCAAACAATTGTTTACAAAAGCAAAAAAACGTGATATAATCACAAAAGTTAGAGGAGGTAAAATATGTATGATAAAAATGTCTATGTTGCAATTGATTTGAAAAGTTTCTATGCCTCTGTTGAATGTAAAGAAAGAAATTTAGACCCAAACACAACTAATCTGGTCGTTGCAGATAGTAGTAGAACAGAAAAAACAATATGCTTAGCAGTAAGTCCATCGTTAAAAGTTTACGGAATACCAGGTAGAGCAAGGTTATTTGAAGTAGTTCAAAAAGTAAAAGAAATAAATCTGCAACGAAGACAAAAAAATAACCAACATAGCTTTAAGGGTTCATCATATAACGATATAGAATTAAAGCAGAATCTAGATTTAGAACTAGATTATATCATAGCTCCACCAAGAATGACATATTATATGAAATATAGTACAAAAATATATAACATATATTTAAAATACTTTGCATCAGAAGATATATATGTTTATTCAATAGATGAAGTCTTTTGCGATATAACGCACTATTTAAAAACATACAAAATGTCAGCAAAAGACCTAGTAACCAAAATATTACAAGATGTTTACCAAACAACAGGAATCACAGCAACTGCAGGAATTGGAACAAATCTATATCTTGCAAAAGTTGCAATGGATATTGTAGCAAAACATGTAAGACCAGATAAAAATGGAGTTAGAATTGCAGGCCTTGATGAAATGAGCTATAGAAAATTTTTATGGAATCATAGACCAATCACAGATTTTTGGAGAGTAGGAAAAGGATATGCAAAAAAGCTCGAAAAAAACGGTATATATACAATGGGAGACGTTGCAAGAACATCAATAAGAAATGAAGAATTATTGTATAAATTGTTTGGCATAAATGCAGAGCTACTTATTGACCATAGCTGGGGGTGGGAGCCAGTTACTATTAAAGATGTAAAATCGTATAAACCCGAAACAAATAGCATAAGTACAGGACAAGTTTTGCATTGTCCATATAATTACGAAAAAACTAAACTTATTGTAAAAGAAATGACGGAATTACTTACTCTAGAATTAGTTGAAAAAAAACTGGTTACTAATCAGATGGTTTTAACTATAGGATATGATATAGACAATTTAATAAATCCATCTATAAGATCACTATATAAAGGTGAAATTACGATAGATAGGTATGGAAGAAGAGTTCCAAAGCATGCTCATGGAACAATAAACTTAGATCATAGAACGTCATCTACAAAAATAATTATGGAAGCGGTAATGACTTTATTCAAAAAAATAGTAAATGATAAACTTTTAGTAAGAAGAATTAATATAACAGCAAATAATGCAGTAAGTGAACAAGTAGCAATTGACGAGCAACGCTTTGTACAAATAGATCTGTTTGCAGACTATAAAGAAACCAGTAAAAAAAGAGAAAAAGAAATAGCTGAAAGAAAAATCCAAAAAGCAATGATAGGTATAAAAAGAAAGTATGGTAAAAATTCAATTATAAAGGGAATGAATTTAGAAGAAGGACGGAACTACTATTGAAAGAAATGGCCAAATAGGAGGACATAGAGGATAATACTGACAAATAACAATGAAAGGAAATATTATGAATTTATGAATTATAATTATGAAAAATACAAAGATATTATAAATATATCACATCATGTATCAAAGAAACATCCTCAAATGTCAATATATGCAAGAGCGGCTCAATTTGCACCATTTGCAGCATTGAATGGATATGAGGAAGAAATAAAGGAAACAGCAAGGCAAACAATTAAAAGAAAGAGTCTTGATGAGGAATTTAAAAAATGCCTAGATATTAAATTTCAAGAAATACGAAAACAAATAGGTTCAAAACCTAAAGTAACAGTTACGTTTTTCTTGCCAGATTTAATAAAAGATGGTGGAGAGTATGTGACAGTTACAGGAAACATAAAAAAAATAGATGAATATAGGCATTTGATCATACTAGAAGATAAAAGAGAAATACCAATAGAAGAAATTAGCCAAATAGAATAATGCTTTCTACTATTAAATGCAAAGCAATATTAAACTAATCAAAAAAATCATGTTTATTCTGTAAATTATTTTTAGAATAAATCGAAAGACAATTATTCTGATCGCAAGTAGCTAAAAATATATCTTTAACATCAGAAAAACCCTGCTTTACAAGCTCTTTTTGAAGCCAAACATAATCGTTTCCGGTATAATCTAGATTATCTTGCAAAAGTTTACCATCAAGTATTACATTAACTGTAATACGATCTTGAGAAGGATTTAAATTGAAATCTGAGGTTATTGTTGGTCTTTTCTCCGCTTTAGGCAAAAAACTTATTTTACCATTTGATTCTAAAAGAGCAGTCTGTATATCCGATAAATTAAAATATCCATTTATCCTGCAAAGCATTAAAAATTCGTTTATATCCAATTTGGCAGTTTTAAAGTTTTTATTATATAAAGTTCCATTATCATACAGTATTAATGTAGTACCCAAAAAGCCTCGACGTAATTTTAAGCTCTTTGATGATAAAATTGAAATTAGTATAGAAACTATAGCATAAACTAACATAGCAACAACGGGTTGCCAAAAATCGTCTTCCAGAGATGTTGACATTTCGGCTGCAATAGAGCCAATTGTAATGCTTACAATGTAGTCAAACATACTAAGCTGAGACATTTCTTTATTCCCCATTATTTTTGTTAAAATAAACAATTCTACTATTGATGAAATTGATAAAATTATAATTTTAAGTATACTCATATTAAAATTATTCTCCTTCTTAGGTTATTATTTACACTTTATTTATAATTATTCAAATGAAGCTAATAGTTAAGTTTTATTTTAAAACAGTTGCATATTAAAATATTAATAGGTAACAATATAATAATTTTTTTGTAAAAATATCTTGCTATTTGACGAATTATGAAATATAATAAAAAGGAATAAAATACTTAGGAGGAACAAATGGATAATTTTGCAGAATATATATTAGATGAAAAAGACATAGGACAAAAAATGGTTATAGCATATTACTTATCAAAAAAGACAGGAATATTTTTTGATAAATCAGTAGTATTAAAAACTGAAATTGCAAGAATTTTTATGGAATATATGAATATAGATATAGACAGAAATTTAGTATTAACGGCAATGCTTTTATGTAATTGTAGAAAAATAGATAATGCACAAAAAATAGGAAAACTAGAAACATTTGCTAAAGATGGAGCAGACTACCTACAAACATTAGGATTTAACAAAAGATTCTGCAAGATATGTGAAGAGATAAATAGGTATAGCGGAAATAAAAAACGTGAGCGTGAAAGTGATATTTTGGAAGTAGTTGACCAATTTGTTGGGTTAATATTAAATAGAGTGGAAAGAGAAGCATTTACAACAGAAGAAGCGATTATAGTTCTAAAAGAAAGAAATTTAAGAAACACAGATAATAGATATATGGATTTATTTATACAATTTATAGAAGAAGTAGAAAAAGTATATATAAAAGAAATAATAGAAGTTCCTATAATAAAGAAGTTAGTAAATTTGCATAACAAAGAAGCTAATGTAAAAACATATATAGCAATATTATCTAATAAATATTCAAAGAAAATAGACAATGTTCTAATAAAAAAAGGTAAAATAGATGCGAAAGAATTATATGAAGAAGATGATACTGTAACAGAATATGAATTATTAGAAAAAAAGAATAATAGAGCATTATTCAGCAAGGAAATTGCAAATAAAGTAATGAATCATGAGTCAAAATATAAATTGGAGGAATAAAATGTACGAAGTATTTGCAGATATGCATGTTCATATAGGAAGAAGTGAAACAGGAAAGCCAATTAAAATCACAGCCGCAAGAAGCCTGAACTTTGCTAACATAGCAAAAGAATGTGCACAGAGGAAAGGAGTTAGTGTAGTTGGAATTATAGATTGTGCATCACCTTATGTAATAGAAGATATAGAAACATTTTTAAAACAAGGAGATGCGTATGAATTAAAAGATGGTGGAATAATTTACAAAGATAAAGTATGTATTTTGCTTGGAAGCGAAGTAGAAACATCTGAAAAAGGGAGAAATGGTAAATGTGGAAGTGCTCACAATATATGCTTTTTTCCATTCCTAAAAGACATAAAATCGTTTTCAAATATTTTAAGTAGGCATGTAAAAAATGTAACACTTAGCACGCAAAGATCAGATTTATCTGCATATGAACTTATAGATATAGTTGAGGAAAATAATGGAATTTTAATTCCAGCACATATTTTTACACCTCATAAAAGTTACTATGGAAACTGTACTGACAGATTAAAAGACATATTTAAGGAAAAATATAATAAAATATTTGCTGTAGAGTTAGGGCTAAGTTCAGATACATTTTTGGCAGATACAATATCAGAATTAGAAGATAAAACATTTCTAACAAACTCAGATGCACATTCTCTTCCTAAAATTGCAAGAGAATACAACAAATTGCAATTAGGAGGTATATCATATAAAGAGGTTGTAAAAGCATTAAAAAGAGAAGATGGAAGGAAAGTTTTAGCAAACTACGGTTTAGATCCAAAACTTGGGAAATACCATAGAAGTTTTTGCGAAGACTGTAACGATTCTATAGAAATAAACGAAGTTGCAACTGTCTGCCCAAAATGCGGTGGAAATAATATAACTTTTGGCGTATTTGATAGAATAGAATTAATAAAAGATAAAGAACATACAAAAAGCCCAGAATTTAGACCACCATATATATATCAAATTCCGCTTTCATTTATACCAGGGGTTGGTAAGAAGACTATCGAAAAACTAATAGACACATTTGGAACAGAAATGAACATTTTGCATAACGTAGGAGCTGATGATATTGAAGCTGTTGTGGGAGCAAAAGTAGCTGAAAATATTGTTAATGCAATAAATGGAGATGTACATGTACACTCTGGTGGTGGAGGTGTATATGGAAGAGTGACAATTTCGTAAAAATTATATGTGACAGAGTTACTGATTAAATCTAATCAGTAACTTTTTTATATTATAGGAAAGTTCTCTGAACTTCCTATAATATAAAGCATTATGAAAGTCATTATTAAAAACGATACACTTGGGCGTAGAGGAGAAATATGCGAACGTTACAAATTCTAAAAGCAATGCTTTGTAGAATTTGTTAGTACGTTTTTTTTGCTTATATAGGTATATTGGACAAGAAAATTATAATAAAATTATAAAAATAAAAAAACGGAATTAAGATTTTGTAAACAGTCTAAAGTGCTTACAAAATTTAAACTTCGCATATTTATCTTCTATGGAAAGTTTATCATTTTTAATAATGACTTTCCTAGAATATAAAAATAACTATCAATAAATATTGATAGAAAAATAATTAAAGAGGAAGGCATAAAAAGATATAAATTAAGCTATGTCCTCAAAAAGAAAGGATTGTGAATAATTTTATGAAATTATGGAAAGCCAATAGGAAAATAGCACTAAAACTAAGTATGATAATAGTTTTTCTAATTACGGTGTTTACAGTATCAAAGTCTTTTGGAATGCAAAATTATTATAATGTCGACTTTACAACAGGCTTAGTAACAGCAAGTCAGCTTAATGTGAGAAGTGGCCCTGGAACAAATTACAAAATAATTGCAACTGTAGAAAAAAATGAATACATTAGAGTTTTTGCAGGAGTAGGAAGCTGGTATATTGTGCAAGTAGAAGGTGATTATGTTGGAGCGGTAAGTAAAAAATATATTAAACCTATTTATCCAAGTACAGCAGGTTCAGGAACATCTACATCAGATGGAAATAATGCAAATCAAGTAAATACATCCTCATTGAATACTGATGAAAAAGAAGTTTTTGATTTAATAAATGCGCAAAGAACAAAAAATGGACTTTCCGCATTAAAAGTTGATGAAGAGGTTCAAAGAGTAGCTAGAATTAAAGCACAAGATATGGTAGACAATAATTATTTTTCACATACATCACCTATATATGGTTCACCATTTAATATGTTAAAGAGTTTTAAAATATCATACAATACTGCAGGGGAAAATATAGCAGGAAATTCTAGTAATAGTGCAGCAGTAACGGCATGGATGAACTCTTCTGGACACAAGGCAAATATTTTAAATAGTTCTTTTAATTATACTGGAGTAGGAGTTGTTACAGGAAGTAAATATGGCAAGATATATGTGCAGATTTTTATAGGCAAGTAATATCCAATAGCTATTGCAAACTAACAAACTTTCTGCTATAATAACAGTATAAAATAGAGAAGGGAAAAATAATATGAGTCAGATAAAAAAAATTTTAAAATATGTAATATTATTAGTAGCACTATACTTTTTTTCTAAGTTTTTAATATATATAGGACTTAATGCAACATATAAAGATATAAAAGTAGAAGGTGATGTTCCAGATGAAATTCAAGTAGAATATGCACAAGCAACTAAAGTTAATGGTAGAATTTTAGGAAAAATCAGTAATGATGAAGAGGACATTAATGGAAAATACATAAAAGCGGATATATATAATTCAAAGAATGAGTTACTGGGAACTAAGTATCTAGAATTGTCTGAAATAAATAAAAATGAAACCAAAAAATTTGCAGTTTTCTTTAAGAAAGAGTCAGTGGATCATTGTGAGATTAGCATTGTGGATAAAAAAGATGAAAATACAGAGAAATTATTTGAAGGAATATTCCTATCAGAAGATTTAAAAACTCATATTATAATAGCGACTTTAATATATGCAATATTTTTCGTATAATAAGGAGATTATATTAAAAAAATAAGCTAAATTCAAAGAAGAACCTTTAGAATTTAGCTTATTTAATTGGTTATCTGTTATTATTGTCTGAATTATTATTATTGTTGTTATTGTTGTTGTTATTATTATTATTGTTGTTATTTTTATTCTTATTTTTTTCTGACATACTCTTGTCACCTCCACTTAAACTAAGGATATAAATATTATTAACTATAAAAAAAAAAATATACATATTAAATAAAAAATGTTTGTTGAAGAATATAAAAACATATGCTATAATGTGTATCAATTGAATTAAATAAACATAAAATAACAAAGAAAGGGAGAATAAAAGTGGAATATGTAAATGAAAAACTAGAACAATTTAATACGTATGTAAAAAATAGAAGAATAGCAATTATTGGACTTGGAGTTAGCAACATTCCTCTATTAGATTACTTTTATGATAAAAAGTCAAAAGTTACAGTTTTTGATGGCAGAGACATAGAAAAAATCCCTAAAGAAGTAATGGATAAGATAACGGAATATTCCATGGAATTTTCATTTGGAAAAAAATATTTATCGAAACTTATAAATTTTGATATAATAATAAGATCACCAAGTTGCCTTCCAACAAAGCCTGAACTTGAAGCAGAAGAAAAAAATGGTGCTTTAGTTACAACAGAGATAGAACTTTTAATGAAAATGTGCCCTTGTAAAATGATAGGTATAACTGGAAGTGACGGCAAAACAACAACAACAACGTTAATTTCTGAAATATTAAAAAAAGCAGGATATGTATGTTACACAGGTGGAAACATAGGAACACCTCTATTTACAAAGCTTAATGAAATAAAACCAGATGATATTGTAGTGCTAGAGCTTAGCAGTTTTCAACTAATGGGAATGGAGGTAAGCCCGGATATAGCAGTTGTAACAAATGTTACACCAAATCATTTGGATATTCATAAAGATTTAGAAGAATATATAGAGTCAAAGAAAAATATTTTTAGATATCAAAGTAAAGATGGAATTGTAATTTTGAATTATGATAATGAAATAACAAGAAACTATTCTATATATGCAAAAGGAAAAAACATTTTCTTTAGTAGCAAAGAAAAACTGGATAACCGGATATATTGTAGATGGTGATATAATTAAAGAGTGTGATGATAAACTAAGAAAACATATATTAAATACAAAACAAATTAATCTAAAAGGTATACACAATTTTGAAAATATATGCGCAGCAATTGCAGCTACAAGAACACTTGTAGATATAGACGTGGCAGTTAAAGCAATAACCGAATTTAAAGGTGTACCACATAGAATAGAATTTGTAAAAGAAATTAATGGAGTAAAGTGGTATAACGATTCTGCAAGCTCTACACCATCAAGGACTATTTCAGGCTTAAATGCATTTCATCAAAAAGTTGTGTTAATTGCAGGAGGATCGGATAAAAATTTAGACTATACCCCAATTGCTAAGCCTATACTAGACAAAGTAAAAGTTTTAGTTTTAATGGGAAAAACATCGGAAAAAATTTTTAATGCTGTAAAAGAAGAGGCAGAAAAACAAAAAAGAAATATAGATATATATCAAGCGGATAGCTTAACTCAAGCTATTATTTTAGCTAAAAGATATTCAAGAGAAAATGATGTGGTTTTATTTTCTCCTGCTAGTGCAAGTTTTGATATGTTTAAGAATATGTATGATAGGGGAGATAAGTTTAGAGAAATTATTAATAAGATGTAGATGCAAATTGTTTTCCTACACTATTTAATAAGATATTATATAATAACTAAAATATAATACAGGTTCTTGAAAGAATGCATTGTAACCACTGTTTTTTAGCAAATTTTATAAAAAGTTGTAACCTAAGCATAAATTTTTGCATACTATATATAAAATAAAAAATCAGGAGGTTCTTATGTACGAAGATTATATGCAAAATTTACTAGGGGTTCCAGTAAGACAATACCCAAATACATATGATGAGCAAAATTTTAATCCATATGGAAATTTTTATGAACCAAACTATCAAAGGCAAGATTGGAGAAATAGTACATTATACGATGATATAGAAAGCTGTTATCCAGAAATATATAATGTTGTTTATCCTATGGTTAAAAAAGTTTGCATGTCAAATACAATGCCAATAAATCAAACTGTAATAGATAATATGGTAAATGAAATATCAACTAATCTTGAATCAAATGGGACAATAGAACTCAACATAAATTTAAATAATCAAGTAATGGAAAATCGAAAACCAGAAGATTCAGCAACAGAATCATGTAATCAAGAAAAAGAAAATAGATCTTCAGAAAGTGAAAGTTCAAGACAGGTAACACGAAACCCATTTATAAACGACTTGATTAGAATATTAATAATAAGAGAGTTGCTCGGGCAAAGAGGAAATAGACCGGGAAATAGGCCACCATTTCCACCAAATAGACCACCTATGCATAGATATGAAGGGATAGATTGTAATAATTATTATTATAATTCTGGAGCATGTAATAGATATTCAAAATTTTAGTTTATATGTGAAAAGGGAAACTACTTATATTAAGTTTCCCTTTTCATACGTATAAAAATATTGCCTGTATAACTTTACAATCAACATCTTTTAGTATATAATAATAGTCAAAATAAAGAAAGAAGGAGTATAAATATGCAAGAAAATAATCAGGATCAAGAAATAGATTTAAATCAATTAATGAAAATTAGAAGAGAAAAATTACAAGAACTACAAGAAAATGGAAAAGACCCTTTTGAAATAACAAAATTTAATAGAACAAATACAGCAGGAGAAATAAAATTAAACTATGAAAAATTTGAACAAAAAGATGTAACAGTGGCAGGAAGAATAATTGCTAAAAGAATAATGGGAAAGGCATCTTTTTGCACAATACAAGACTGTGATGAAAAAATTCAAAGCTATATTAGTATAAATGATTTAGGAGAAGAAAGTTATAAAGCATTTAAAACTTATGATATAGGAGATATAATTGGAATAACAGGTTTTGTATTTAAAACAAGAACTGAAGAAATTTCAGTCCATGCAAAAGAAGTAAAACTTCTTTCAAAATCTTTAAGACCACTTCCAGAAAAATTTCATGGACTAAAAGATCCAGATTTAAGGTATAGACAACGTTATACAGATTTAATAGTTAACCCAGAAGTAAAAGAAACATTTTTACTAAGAAGCAAAATAATAAGCTGTATTAGAAAAATATTAGAAGAAAAAGGATATTTAGAAGTTGAAACCCCTATACTAAACACAATCTCTGGTGGAGCTAATGCAAGACCATTTATAACACATCACAACGCACTAGATATTGATATGTATTTAAGAATAGCATTAGAGCTAAATCTAAAAAGATTAATAGTTGGAGGATTTGACAAAGTTTACGAATTAGGTAGAGTATTTAGAAATGAAGGAATGGATATTAGACACAATCCAGAATTTACAGAACTTGAGTTGTATTCAGCATACCAAGATTATCATGATATGATGGATATAACAGAAGAACTATTTTCTAGAACAGCAAATGAGGTATTAGGTACAACCAAAATAACCTATCAAGGACAAGAAATTGATTTAGCTCCTGGTTGGAAAAGAATTAGTATGATAGATTCTATAAAAGAAGTGACAGGAATAGATTTTAACGAAATAAAAACAGATGCAGAAGCAGTAGCTTTAGCTAAAGAAAAAAATATTGAAATACCAGATAAAACTAAAGAAACAAGAGGAGATGTAATATCACTATTCTTTGATGAATATGTAGAAGAAACATTAATGCAACCAACATTTGTTTATGACTATCCAGTAGAAATTTCACCACTTGCTAAGAAAAGCCCAAAAGATAAACGTTTAACTGAAAGATTTGAAGTATTTATAGGAGGAAGAGAATACGGAAATGCATTCTCTGAGTTAAATGATCCAATTGACCAATATGAAAGATTTAGAAAGCAAGTTGAAGCTAGAGAAGCGGGAGATGAAGAAGCAGGAATGATGGATGAAGATTACATTCATGCACTAGAAATTGGACTACCTCCAACAGGTGGACTTGGAATAGGAATTGATAGATTAGTTATGCTATTTACAGATAGCTCATCTATTAGAGATGTATTGTTATTTCCAACTATGAAACCATTGGCATAGAACATTAAAAAAAATCTAAAAAGTTTTAATAAGGTTTAAAAAGTCTTAAAAACAGTAAAATAAGGTATAAGATCTAAAAATTAACGAAATTAAAAGAACATTTTATGGAGGCAAAAGATGATAAGAAAACTCGCAAAATGTATTGGCGAATATAAAAAAGAAACAATGTTAACACCATTATTTGTAGGATTTGAATGTGCATTTGATGTTATAATTCCATTTTTAATGGCATTCTTAATTGATAATGGAATAAACAAGGGGAATAGTAAAGTGATTATTGCAATAGGAATACTACTCGTTGTATGTTCATTTATAGCAATATATACTGGAGTAAAATCAGGAGATTATTCAGCCAAGGCGTCAGCTGGATTCGCAAAAAATGTTAGAAGAAAAATATATTATAATGTACAAGACTTCTCTTTTTCAAACATTGATAAATTCTCTACTTCAAGTATTATAACAAGACATACTACAGATATAAATAATATACAAATGGCATTTCAAATGATAATAAGAATGGCTGTAAGAGCACCACTTATAATTATATTCTCATTAATAATGACATTTGTAATAAATATAAAACTTGCATTAATATTTTTAATAGCTGTTCCATTATTAGGATTTGGCTTATATTTTATCGCAACAAAAGCACATCCAATATTTGAAAGAGCAATCTCGATATATGATAAACTTAATAATACTGTTGAAGAAAATGTAAGAGGAATTAGAGTTGTCAAATCTTTTGTAACAGAAGACAAAGAAATAGAAAAATTTAATAAAACATCTGAATTAATATATAAAGAATTTTCAAGAGCTGAAAGAATAGTTGCATTAAACAATCCATTGATGCAATTTACAGTTGCAGCAATTATAGTACTTATATCATGGTTTGGAGGAAAGGAAATTGTCCAAAACAATTTAACAACAGGAGAATTCACAAGTTTAATATCCTATACTATGCAAATATTAATGTCTTTAATGATGCTTTCAATGGTACTTGTTACAATAATGATTTCAAGAGCATCAGGTGAAAGAATAGTGGAGCTAATGGACGAAAAAAGTAATTTAACAAATAAACAAAATGCAATAAAAGAAGTAAAAGATGGTTCTATTGTTTTTGAAAATGTTAATTTTAGTTATGTAAACGATGAAAACAAATCATGTCTAAAAGATATAAATTTAAATATAAAGTCAGGAGAAACAGTTGGAATAATTGGTGGGACAGGCTCATCAAAATCTACTTTAGTACAATTAATACCAAGGCTTTATGATGTAACAAGTGGAAAAATAATGGTCGCTGGAGTAGATGTTAGAGACTATGATATTGAGTCTTTAAGAAGCAAAGTTGCAATGGTGTTACAAAAGAATGAACTATTTTCAGGTACAATAAAAGAAAACTTACGCTGGGGTAAAGAAGATGCCACAGATGAAGAAATAGAAAATGTATGTAAATTAACTCAGGCACACGAATTTATAAAAACATTTCCAAAAGGATACGACACTTACATTGAACAAGGAGGAAGCAATGTATCAGGTGGACAAAAACAAAGACTATGTATTGCAAGAGCTTTATTAAAAGATCCAAAGATACTTATTTTAGATGATTCTACAAGTGCAGTAGATACTAAAACAGAAAGCTTAATTAGAAAAGCATTCAAAGAAAATATTCCAAATATAACAAAAATTATAATTGCTCAAAGGATTTCATCAGTAGAAGATGCTGATAAAATAATTGTTTTAGACAATGGTAAAATAAATGGAATAGGAACACATAAGCAATTGCTTGACTCTAATGAGATCTACAAAGAGGTGTATTATTCACAAGTAAAAGAAGATGAAGAGGGTTGAAAAAAGAATTACAATCCAATTCGTGCATAAGAAAGGAAAGAAATTAATAATGAAGGAGAAACAAAAAGGAAGAATAGATTTTAAGGTTTTAGGTAGAGTTTTTAAATATCTTGCTAGAAACTATAAATTAAGACTATTTATTGTAATTATCAGCCTTTTACTAAGTACTGCATCATCGGTTGCTGCAAATCTTTATCTGCAAACATTAATTGATGATTATATAATTCCTCTTGTTGGAAGTCAAAATCCTACATATAGTCTACTTATTAAGGCAATTATAACAATGGCATTAATTTACGGAGTGGGAGTTATTGCAGGATTTTTATCAAGTAGATTAATGGTTAAAGTTTCAGAAGGAACTTTAAAACAAATTCGTGATGAAATGTTTGTAAAAATGCAAAATCTTCCAATAAGATATTTTGATACTCATTCACATGGAGATATAATGAGTAGATATACAAATGATACAGATACGTTAAGTCAGATGTTATCTCAAAGTATACCTCAGACATTTTCTGTAATTATAACAATAGTGGTAATATTTGTTTCAATGGTAGTGACTAACATTTATTTAACATTAGTTGTTTTAGGATTTTTGGGAATAATACTAACAGTAACAAAATTTATGACATCTAGAAGCGGAAAATATTTTATTAAACAACAAGAATCTGTTGGCAAATTAAATGGTTATATTGAAGAAATGATAAATGGACAAAAGGTTGTAAAAGTTTTTTGTTATGAAGATAGAGCAAAAGAAAAATTTGATAAATTAAATGATGAATTGGCAGAAAATGCTTATAATGCAAATAAATTTGTAAACTGTATAGGACCAGTAAATGGAAATCTTGGAAATACATTATATGCAGTACTTGCAATAGCTGGAGGTCTACTTGCAGTGAATGGAATAGGAAATGTGACAGTAGGCCTAATAGTTGCCTTTTTGCAACTAAGTAAAACTTTCATAAGACCAATAAATGAAGTCTCTAGACAATTAAATTCAATTGTTATGGCAGTAGCAGGAGCAAAAAGAATATTCGAATTTATGGATGAAGAACCTGAAAAAAACGAAGGTAAAGTTTGTTTAGTAAATGTAAAAGAAGAAAATGGAAAACTTATAGAAGTTAAGAAAAGGACAAATAAATGGGCATGGAAATATCCTCATTCAGATGGCACAGTAGAATATATAAATTTAGCAGGAAATATAGAATTTAAGAATGTGGATTTTGGCTATGAAGAAGATAAGAAAGTATTACACAACATTAGCCTATATGCAAAACCTGGACAAAAAATTGCATTTGTTGGAGCAACAGGGGCAGGAAAGACTACAATTACAAATCTAATAAATCGTTTTTATGATATTAAAGATGGCAAAATTATATATGATGGAATAAATATAAATGAAATAAAAAAAGAGGATTTAAGATTTTCTCTTGGAATGGTTTTACAAGATACTCACTTATTTACAGGGACAATTAAGGATAACATAAAATATGGAAAGGAAGATGCAACTGATGAAGAAGTAATAGAAGCTAGCAAACTTGCTAACGCACATGATTTTATTACTAGACTTCCAAACGGGTATGATACAGAACTTTCGGGAGATGGAGCAAGCTTGTCTCAAGGGCAAAGACAGCTTTTGGCAATTGCAAGATGTGCTCTTTGTGACCCACCAGTAATGATACTTGATGAAGCAACTTCAAGTATAGATACGAGAACAGAAAAAATAGTTCAAGATGGAATGGATAATTTAATGGAAGGAAGAACGGTATTTGTAATAGCTCATAGACTTTCAACAGTAAGAAACTCAAAAGCAATTATGGTTATGGATAAAGGCAAAATAATAGAAAGAGGAAATCATGGAGATCTAATTAATCAAAAAGGACAATATTATAAATTATATACAGGAGTATTTGAATTAGAATAATGCAAAAATTAAATACTTGTACTTGACATTAATCCATCACAATAATAAAATAAACGAAAAAGAAAATTTATTTAAGCAAAAAACATATAATTGGAATGAAAATATAAATGAAAGGAGAATTTATATGTATTTTGACAAAAGAATATTATATGCCATAATAATATTAATGGTAATAACAGGGCTTTCAAGGTACTTATCAAATACTGCAAGTTTAATAGCACTTTTACTTACAATACCAGGAGTTCTTGTTGCAATAACATTCCATGAATTTGCACACGCATTTGTAGCAGACAAACTAGGAGACGATACTCCAAGAATGGAAGGAAGGTTGTCACTAAATCCATTTGCACATTTAGATCCAATAGGTTCAATAATGCTATTATTTGCGGGATTTGGATGGGGAAAACCTGTACAAGTAAATCCAAGAAATTTTAATAGAGATATGTCAATGGATAAGGCTAATGCATTGGTGTCAATTGCTGGGCCTCTAATGAATTTTATTTTAGCAATTGTTTTAGCATTTATATATGCATCTATAAATAAATTTGCAATTTCAGCAGTAAATACATCGAGAATTTTACAAATAATAATGCCAATGATACTATATGCAATTTCAATAAATGTTGGACTTGGGGTGTTTAATTTGATCCCACTCCATCCACTTGATGGCTCTAAAGTAATAAAACCTTTTTTACCATATAAAGCAAAGGTATGGTTCGAAAATTATGAAAACATATTTTATTTTGTTTTTATATTTCTTTGGATTACGGGAATAGCTGGCAATATTATTTCTCCAATAATTAATTTAGTATATAAGCTAATTATCAATTTAGTAGGAATATTCTTTTAAACATAAGCTTTTCACTACAAATTTTAGTTACTGGTTAAACTAACTTTTTACCAGGTAATATGTAGTGAAAAGCATATTTTATGTAACTTGACAATTAATAAAAAAAAAAGTATACTAATAGAGATTTTAAAATAAAAGAGGAAAATATGGTAAATATATTATTATGTGGAAATAAAAAAGTATTTGATGGAGCACTAACACAATTAATCTCTATAACAAATAGAACTAAAGAACCAATAAATATCTACATTTTTACAATGTGTGCTACAAGATTAAAATCAGAATATGAAAGCATAACAGACGAACAGATAACATTTTTAAACGAGGTTGTCAAATCAAAGAGAAAAGAAAACAATGTAACTAAAATAGATGTGACAGATATTTATGAAAAAGAATTCAAAAACTGTGCAAATGAAACCGCATATTGTACTCCATATACACTACTCAGATTGCTTGCAGATAAAATAGATATTATACCAGATAAAATATTATATTTAGATATAGATATAATGGTAGGGGACGATATATCAAAATTGTATAATATTAATATAGAAGAATATGAATATGCAGCAGTAAAAGAAAAGTACGGGCGCTGGTTTATTAGACATGACTACATAAATGCAGGAATGCTTTTATTAAATATCAAAAAAATAAAAGAAACAGGACTTTTAGAGAAAGCGAGAAAATTGATAAAAACAAAAAAGCTACTTTTTGCTGATCAAGATGCAATATTTTGGTCAACAACTAAGAAAAAAATTTTGCCGAGAATATATAATGAGCAATCTAAATTCAATAAAAAGGACACAGTGATTTGTCACTTCTGTAAAAGACTAATATTTCGCCCCTATCCATATATAGAAAATTTTAAACAATGGAATGTGGACCAAGTACATAAAGTATTAAAATGCTATTATTTTGATGATGATTTAAATGAATATTTGAATTTGAAAGAAATATATAATAATAGAAAGAAGCAGGTTGAATTTGAAGGAAGATAAAAAGTCATGTATTTATTGCCTAAAATAATCTATGCTTTAAAAAAAGGAAAGAGGACTCATAAATGGAAAAAGATAATGAAATAATACCGATATTTTTTGCAGTAGATGATGGATATGCACCATTTTTAGCAGTAGCATTAGAATCTTTAATAGAAAATGCATCAAAAGATTACAACTACGCAATAAAAATATTATACACAAATATCACTGAAGGGAATAAAAAGAAAATATTAAAATATGAAAGAGATAATGTAAAAATAGAATTTGTAGATTTAAACTATTATATAGAAGAAGTAAAAGACAAATTATATACCAGAGATTACTATACTCAAACAACATATTATAGATTATTTATTCCGAATTTATATCCACAATATAATAAAGCAATATATCTAGATAGTGATATTGTTGTTTTAGGAGATATTTCAGAATTATATAATATGGATGTAGAAGAAAATTTAATTGCAGCAGCTCCAGATGATGTTATACAAAATTCAGAAATTTTCTCTGATTATGCAGAAAGGGTAGTAGGAGTTGCAAAACACGAGAATTATTTTAATGCAGGAATATTACTAATGAATTTAGATGAAATGAGAAAATTTGATTTTCAGGCAAAATTCTTATATTTACTAGAATCTATAAAATTTACTGTTGCACAAGACCAAGACTATTTAAATAGATTATGCAAAGGTAGAACTAAGATAATTAGTAAAGTATGGGATAGAATGCCAATACCTACAGATGAAATAAAAGAAAAAGATATAAAAATAATACACTATAATTTAATATATAAACCATGTCATTTTGATAATGTTTTATATCAAGAATATTTTTGGAATTATGCAAAGAAAACGGAGTTCAATGATGATTTAATCAATATGAAGCAATCATATACGGATCAAGAAAAATTTAGAGACATGGAGCAATATAAAAACCTTCAAAAACTAGCAAAAATGGAAACATCTTGTGTAGGAGATGACAGAAGATTTTACCAAGGAAGAAATGAAATAGAAAAATCCGAAGAAAGATTGAAAATTCTAAAAAAGATAGAAGAATATGAGAAAAATGGAACATTTGATATAGATGTTGAAGATGACCCACCAACAATACCTTTAAATCCAGGAGAAGTAGACTATCTTCAAAAAAAGAGTTCAAGTAGAATAAAAAATATAATTGCTAACCGTATGGGAAAAAAATTTTTAGATGATTTATTAAATGATAATAAATTAATTATAAAAGAAATAAAGGGGATTGAATATTTGAAAAATGTTAAATCAGGAGCAATTATAACATGTAATCATTTCAATCCATTCGATTCATTTGCAATAGAAAAAACTTTTAGAGAAGCTGGTCAAGACAAGGAGAAAAAACTATATAAAGTAATAAGAGAAGGAAATTACACTAATTTTCCAGGATTATATGGATTTTTCTTTAGAAACTGTGATACTCTACCATTAAGCTCCAATATTGAAACAATGAAGGAGTTTTTAAGAGCGGTAGATAGCATATTACAAAGAAAAGATTTTATACTTATATATCCAGAACAAAGTATGTGGTGGAATTATAAAAAACCAAAGCCACTAAAAATAGGTGCATATAAATTTGCTGCTAAAAATAATGTCCCAGTCATCCCAATTTTTATAACAATGCAAGACAGTAATATAATAGGAGAAGATGGATTTTTCGTACAAGAATATATTATAAATATTGAAAAACCAATTTACCCAAATGAAAAATTATCTGAAAAAGAAAATGCAAACATTATGAGAGAAAAAAATGCTGAGATTTGGAAACAAATTTATGAAGACTTTTACAAAATTCCGTTGGAGTACAGTACGGAGAAAAAACATTTAGAGGAAGAAAAAATATAAACTAAATTTGATTATAATGTTATAAATTATTTTGCATTAAATCTACGAATAAATATATAGAAGGAGAATGTATTATCTTCTAATAATACAAATAAATAGCAATGAAAAAAAAAGAAGTTTATTATTATAATGACGAACTAAATGATGAATTTTCTAGAGCAAATATAGTCCCTAGGGTAATAGATAAAAACTATAAATACATACATAAAAATCCCTTATGGGATTTTTGCTCTTTTTTTATTCAAAATATATTAAGCATGCCTATTAAAATTTTATATGGAAAATTAAAATTTAGAATAAAATATATAGGAAAAGAGAAGTTGAAACAGTATAAAAAAGATGGATATTTTATATACGTAAATCATACGCAGCCATTTGCAGATGTTTTTATTCCAAGTTTGCCAGTATACCCAAAAAGAAATCATTTTATAGTGAATCCAGAGAATGTATCAATGAAGTTTTTAGGAAATAGTATTCAATTATTTGGAGCTATACCAATTCCAAACAAAAAAGATGGAATGAAGAACTTTTTAAAATCTATAAAGTATCACATAGAAAAAAAACATTCAATAACAATTTACCCAGAAGCACATATTTGGCCATATTATACTAAAATAAGACCTTTTAAAGATGTGTCTTTTAAATATCCAGTAGAGCTTGAAAAAGCCACATATTGTATGACAAATACATATCAAAGCTATGGGAAAAATAAGAAAAAGGTAAGAATTGTAACATATATAGATGGGCCATTTTTTGCTAATAAAAATTTAAATTCAAAAGATCAAAAAAAGGAGTTACGTGATAAGGTATATAATTGTATGTGTAAGCGAAGTATGAACAGTAATATTGAAGTTGTAAAGTACATTCCAAATAAAGATGTAACGTTTAAAAACAGATAAATATATAGCATAAGATCTATCCGAAGACAAGTTAACTACATAAGCATAAATAATTAAAAATTCTCTTTACAATTATGAAAAACAATGATATTATAAGAAAAAAATGAAAATAATTATAAGTGTTATGTAATAAAAAAGATAAAAGAAGGAATGAAAAAATAATGAGTAAAAAATGGCAATATTATAACGATGTAAATGAAGAAGAAATAAAAAAAATTCAAGAAAAGTACAAAATCAATAAATTACTTGCAACTGTATTGGTAAACAGAAACATAACAGCTGAAAAAGCAGAAATATTTTTAAATCCAACCAGAAACGACTTTTACAATCCATTTAATATGCCAGATATGAAAAAGGCAGTAGAAAGAATAATTGATGCAATACATAAAAAAGAAAAAGTTGTAATTTATGGAGATTATGATGTAGATGGAATAACAAGTATAACGGTGTTAAAAAGTTTTTTAAAAGATAGAGGGCTAAATGTATCAGAATATATTCCAAACAGATTAAGCGAAGGATATGGTCTAAATAAAGAAGCGGTAAGAAAGATTGCAAATGATGGAAATACTTTGATGATAACGGTAGATTGTGGAATAACAGGAGTGGAGGAAGTAGATTACGCAAAAACATTAGGAATGGAAACAATAGTAACAGATCACCACGAACCAGGAGAAGAAATTCCAAATGCTATAGCGGTGGTAGACTGTAAAAGAAAAGATAATGAATATGAATTTAGAGAACTAGCAGGAGTGGGAGTCGTTTTTAAGCTTACGCAAGCAATAAGTAAAAGACTGTCATTAGATGAGAAAGAATACTTAAAGTACCTAGACATAGTTTCTTTAGGAACAATATCAGATATAGTCCCATTAGTTGACGAAAATAGAGTAATTACAAAATTAGGCTTAAAACTGGTAGCTTGTACAAAAAATTTAGGACTTAAAGCAATTATAGAAGAGATAGGAATGAAAAAAGTAGATTCTTCTGTAGTCTCATTCGGAGTAGCACCAAGAATTAATGCATGTGGAAGAATGGGATTTGCAAATGAGGCTCTAAAATTACTTCTATCAACTAATTGCGAAGATGCAAAAAACTTAGCTCAAAGCCTAAAAAAATATAACAATGACAGGCAATCAGAAGAAAAAAAGATATTTGATGAGGTATTGATTCAAATAAAAAAACAAAAATTAGAAGATGAAAATTCCATAATTTTAGCTGGTGAAAATTGGCATAGTGGAGTAATTGGAATTGTAGCATCAAAAATTACAGAAATGTTCTTTAAGCCATGCATATTAATATGTTTGCAGAATGACTCAAATATAGGTAAGGGTTCAGGAAGAAGTATACCAGGCTTTGACTTACACGAGGCTTTAATGAAATGTCAAGATGTTTTAGAAGGGTTTGGAGGTCATAGTATGGCAGTTGGTCTTTCAATGAAAAAACAAAATTTTGATAATTTTAGAGAAAAATTTTATAAAATAGTAGAAGAAGCTAATATAAAAGATGTAGAACCAATAATTAAAATTGATAGTATTCTAAATGTAAACACAATTTCTAAGGAAATGGTAAAAAGTTTAAATCTATTAGAACCATTTGGAGAGGCAAATAAAAATCCGATATTTGTCTTTAAAAACCTAAAAATAGATTCAATAAGGGCATTAACAGAAGGTAAACATTTAAAACTTTCATTAAAAACAAATCAAAATACATACATAGATGCAATTGGATTTAACATGGGAAATTTATCAGAAGAGTACAAAATAGGAGATAAGGTAGATTTGGCAGGAAATTTAGAAATTAATTCCTTTAATGATAGAAATAGTATACAAATAAATTTAAAGGATATGATGAAATCAATATAGCCAAGAAAAATTTGAAAAATGTAAATATTACTATAAAATAAAATGAATTTTATACATTGAAAAAAATTTGTTCGAAAAATAAATAAAAAGAGGTGACACAAAAATGTCAGAAATACCAGAAGTAACAATACAAGATATAATTGCTAAAAAAAAGGAAGTAAGCAGAAAAGTAGACACGAAACTAATAATGAAAGCTTATAATCTAGCAAATGAAAAACATAAAGACCAAAAAAGAGGGTCAGGTGAGCCATATATAATACATCCATTACAAGTGGCATACACATTAGCAAGTATAGGGTTAGACAGTAAGGCTATTTGTGCTGCATTACTACACGATATAGTAGAAGACACAGATGTTACAAATGAAGATATAATAAGAGAGTTTGGCAGTGAAACAGCAGAAATGGTAGCAGGGGTAACAAAATTGAGCAACATTCAATTTGCTACAGTACAAGATACACAAGTTGAAAACTATAGAAGAATGTTTTTAGCAATGGGTAAGGACATAAGAGTAATCCTAATAAAATTAGCAGATAGACTACATAATATGAGAACACTTAAATATATATCAAGAGAAAGGCAAATTGCAAATGCGAAAGAAACATTAGACTTATATGCGCCACTTGCAAATAGATTAGGACTTTATTCAATAAAAGCAGAATTAGAAGATTTAGGATTTAAATACTTATACCCTGATGAGTATCACGAATTAGTAGAAGGAATTAATAAAAAGAAAGACGAGAGACTAAAATTTATTGAAAAAATAATGGAAGACATAAGAATGCAATTAAAAAGGCAAAAGATAGATGCTGAAGTTACAGGAAGAGCAAAACATTTGTACTCTATATACAGAAAAATGAAAAGAGATAATTCCACTCTTGATCAAATATACGACTTATTTGCGATGAGGATTATAGTAAATTCTGTAAAAGATTGCTATGCAGCATTAGGAGTAGTTCATGAATTATATAGCCCAATGCCTGGAAGGTTTAAAGATTATATTGCTGTTCCAAAGCCAAATATGTATCAGTCTATACATACAACGCTTTTAGGAGAAAAAGGAACTCCTTTTGAGGTACAGATTCGTACATGGGATATGCATAGAATTGCTGAATATGGTATAGCTGCACACTGGGCTTACAAAGAAGCAAATTTCTTAGGAAAAGGAAAGAAAAATGTTATAGTAACAGAAGATAGACTAGCTTGGCTTCGTGAAACAATAGAATGGCAACAAGAAATGCAAGATGCGGAGCAATTTATGGAAAATCTTAAAAGAGAATTATTTGAAGATGAAGTTTATGTGTTTACACCAAAAGGACTAATAAAGGTCTTACCGAAAGATGCTACACCAATAGATTTTGCATATAGTGTTCACGCAGAAATAGGAAATCATATGACAGGCTGTAAAATAAACAGTAAAATGATGCCTATAATTACACCTTTAAAAAGCGGAGATATAGTAGAAATTATAACATCTGATAATTCTAAGGGACCAAGTTTAGATTGGCTTAAATTTGTTAAAAGTGCTTCTGCAAAAAATAAAATCAATAGCTGGTTTAAAAAGGAAAAGAAAGCTGAAAATATAGAAAAGGGTAAAGAATTAATTGAAAGAGAATTAAAACGAATAGGCGTTCAATACAGTCAAATATTTAAGCCTGAATACATAGATTGTATGTTAGAAAGATATAAGTACAAAAACATTGACGAAATGTATGCAGCAGTTGGATTTGGAGCAAATTCTGCTGGAAAAGTAATTGCGAGAATGCTTATAGAATACAGAAAAGAGCATAAAGAAGAAAATATAGAAGAAAAAATTGAAGAACTTGCTAATGCAAAAAAAGAAAAGAAAACGAAGCCGTCAGACCGAGGAGTAATAGTAAAAGGAATAGATAATTGTTTAGTGAAACTCTCTAAATGCTGTAATCCGCTTCCAGGAGATGAGATAATTGGTTATATAACGAAAGGAAGGGGCGTCTCAGTACATAGAAAAGATTGTATAAATGTAGAAGAATTATTTAAGGAAGAAGATAGAATTATTGAAGTATGTTGGGTAGAAGAAAAACAAGCTTCTTACAATGTAGAAATAGAAGTTTCTGCAAATGATAGAGGAGGTCTTCTTTCAGATATAATAAAAGAAATAGGTGCTACAAAAGCAACATTAGTTGCTGTAAATGCAAGGTCTACAAAGGAAAGAGTTGCAATTATAGATTTAACTTTAGAAACAAAAAATTTAGATGAGTTAAATGCAATATTAAAATCTATTAGAAAAGTAGATAGTGTTTATGAAGTAATAAGAAAAAAAGGATAAAATAAGTAAGCAAATGAGAAAGAAGGATATAGCATGATTTTGAAAAGATTAAAGATTGATACTTGGATAGGAGATGCAACAAATTGTTATATTGTATTTGATAATGATTCCAAAGAAACAATGGTAATTGACCCAGCTGGAGATGTAGATAGAATTATTGAAATGCTAGATATTTTGGGTGGAAATTTAAAATATATATATTTAACACATTGCCATGGAGACCATATAGGAGGAGTAACTGATCTTCAAGAAAAAAAAGGAGGAAAAATCTTAATTCATAGAGATGATGCAGAAGGACTTAATAATTCAAATATTAATTTAACGGAATATATAGGTATGCAAAATGATATAAACTTAGAAGCAAATTCCAGAATCGATGATGGAGACTTGCTTCATTTAGGAGATCTTGAATTTAGAGTTATACACACTCCTGGACACACAAAAGGAGGAAGCTGCTTATATTGTGAAGAAGAAAAGTTATTATTTTCTGGAGATACATTGTTTAGAGGAACGTGGGGGAGGACAGATCTTCCAACATCAGATTTTAGGGAGATAATAGATTCTATTACAAATAAACTTATGATTCTTCCAGAAGAGATAATCGTTTACCCTGGACATGGTAAATCTACTATGATTGGTGATGAAAAGCCCATTTATCTGGAGCTAAAGCCTAGAAAGATCTAAAAATTGTTGTTGTGTTAGTAAAACGTAATAAAAAATATATGTTTAAAGTCATAAAATAATATATAACTGAATATATATAATAAGGACAAGGAGAATTATATATGTTCAGATTAGCAATATTTAATTTAAAAGATATAATAAAATATCTATTTTGCCTTGTATCTGTAATGGTAATTATATATGTGGCAAATAGATATTTTTTTTCTCATAAATCAGAAGAAAAATTGATAGATATAGCAAAGGTATTAGAAAAACAAGCTACAGCGTTAATAGATACCCAGTATCCTCAAATTAAGGAAGTGAAAAGCAAAGCAGAACAAAACATAATTTCTCACGAATCTACAGAAGAGATGGAAGATGATTTAAAACAGAATTTTTTAATTAGTTTAATTAATACTCAGCTAGGAATTGCCGAAGCAGATTTAGACAATCATGAGTATGAAGAAAATGTAGCAAGTAATTTAGATGAAGAAAATAAAAATGATAAAAATATATCTACTGATAATGAGAATAGTACTTCTGGAAATACAGAAAATATTAAAACAGATGTCGAAACAAATGTAGTAACTAAAAATCCTTTATCAGATGCATATACTGATTTATACGGAAACGTGAAAATAAAAAATGAAACTAGCTATAGTTTATCAGATGATATTTTAAATCCAGCTGGATTAAGTATAAATACCAAAGATATTTTAATATTTCATACACATACTTGCGAAAGTTATACTTCTAGTGAAAGTTATCCATATACTCCTACTGGAAGTTATAGGACTACGGACTTAAATTATTCTGTTGCTAGAGTTGGTGATGAGCTTGAAAATTGTCTTAAGTCTTATGGGTTTAATGTTAGACATAACAAGACTTATCATGATTATCCGGCTTATACGGGTTCTTATAATAGATCTCTTGCTACAGTCCAAAATTTGCTTAACGAGAACGGTTGCGATATAATAATTGATTTACATAGAGATGCTATAGGATCAAGGCCAGATTATGCTCCTACTGTTAAAATTGGGGATGAGTATGCAGCTCAGATTATGTTTGTTATGGGATCTAATGGTGGTGGATTATATCATCCCAATTGGAGCTCTAATTTAAAATTTGCTGTAAAACTTCAGCAGGTGTCAAATGAAATGTATCCAGGACTTTTTAAACCTATTATTTTGAGGAATTCGAGATATAATCAGCATTTAGGTAAAGCAGCTTGTATCATTGAGGTAGGATCGACAGGAAATACATTGGATCAAACTTTAGTTAGCATGAAGTATTTGGCGGCAATTTTTCAAAAGGCTTTTCCAAACTCTTAAGTCATCAGTTTTTAATTTGAATTTGAAATTAGGAAAATCAATTTAACGAAAATAATTTTCGAATTGATTTTCCTCTTTGAAGGTTTAAATTTTTGTGGAAAGTGTATAATATGTAGAAAGTATAGAAAGGGAGAAACTTAGAGTTATGTCTGATGGAGTAAAATATTGGACAAGTGTCACTAAAAGAATTTTAGGTTTAGTTTTGGCATTTTTGAGTGTTTGGATTGGGTTTAAATTAGTTATTTTCTATATGCCGTTTTTGATTGCTTTTATTATTGCTTTAATTATAGAGCCACTTATTAAAAAGATTATGAAAAGATTTAAATTATCAAGAAAGATAAGCTCTATTATTGTTTTTATAATTACATTTGGCATAATAATAGCACTTTTATCTTTTGGCATTGGAACCTTAATTTCGGAATCTACAAATCTATTAGAAAAGTTTAATGATTATTATGTTATGGCAAGTAAAATGCTAAACAATTTACTTTTGAGATTTGATTTAAGTAATTTTAAGATACCTGATGAAATTCTAAATATTGCTCAAGAAACAGGAGGAACAATATTAGAAAAAGTGTCTGATTGGGTTCAAAAATTTTTTAGCAATTTTCTAAATATGATAACTTCGATACCTACATTTGGTATTTATTTTGGAATAACCATACTTTCTTTATATTTCATATGTACTGATAAGATATATATGTTAGATGAACTAGAGCACCATTTGCCTGAAAAGTGGATGAAGAAGCTTAGTAAACATTTAAGAGAGATAATCAAGTGTTTAGGAGGGTATTTAAAGGCACAGGTAAAATTAATTGCAATTTCTTTTATTATATGTTTAGTTCGGTTTGTATATTTTACATTTTTGCGGATTAAATGTTGGATACCCACTTATTATAGCTTTAGCCATAGGATTTGTAGACGCACTTCCGATTTTAGGCTCTGGAAGTGTTATGATTCCTTGGGCAATAATTTCGGGGTTAAGCGGGGATTTAACCTTAGGCATAAGTGTGATTACACTTTGGATAATTATGTCATTGGTAAGACAGTTTATAGAGCCAAGAATTGTAAGTGGCAAAATAGGCATACATCCAATTTTTACAATTGCAGCAATGTATACAGGCTTTAAGTTTATGGGAATAGTTGGAATGTTTGTAGGTCCAATTGTTCTTATAATACTTAAAAATGTTTTTTCAAAATCTTTGGATGAAGGAATTGTAAAAAATATTTTTAATGTGAATTAACTAAAAAGACAACGAAGGTTGAAAAAAATACAATTTTTGTTGTGTAAAATTTCATTAAAAAGAGGTTACATACAAAGAGTATGTGACCTTGCCTCTTTAACAAAACTTTTCTTGCTAAAATTTAAATCTTTTCCAACCAGATTAATTCATTATGAATTAAAGATATTAAAAATTTAATAAATCATATATGAATTTTTATAACTAAAACATAAAACTTGTAGGAATATAAGTTCCATCTGGAGGATAAACATACACATCATCTGGAATATCAATTTTTTTAATATTATCAACCTTTACAACGGGAATTTCCCCATGAAAATCTTCTTTTGTAATCGTTCCAGTCAAATCAACCCATGTTCCCTCTTCAAAGCTCATTGCATCATCGTATGAACATAAAAATCCTACAACCAAAGTTTGACTTTTATCATCTGAAACTAGCATATCACGAGCAAGAACAAATTGATTAGAATCAAAGTCAATAAGTCTATAAACATATCCAGAAAAATGTAATTTACATCCAATATATGAATCTATATTATCATGAACCGCTTGTAGGATATTTGTATAATTCTTAGACTCTATTTCTAAAATATCTTCATTTTTAATGCATGAGGTTCCATCAGATGTAATTTCAGATTTAGCTTTTTGAGAATCTATTTTAGGCTTAATAAAAATTCTATATATAGAAATAGAAAATATAATTATAACAATTATTAAAATTGATATAAAACACAATTTGGCAAGTTTTAAACCATTCAATTTAAAATTACATATAAACATAAAAATCACTTATCCTTTTCAATAAAAATCACACTGTAACAAATTGATGTAAATCACTGAACTATAACAAATTTATGTGAAAAAATAAAAGATTATTCCAAAAAAACTTGATAAATATTTATTTTAGTGATATATTAATTCTGTGCATATTATAAATATGCAATTCCTTATAAAAAATAACGATAGATGAGAGGATGAAAAAAACATGAAATTATTTAAATCATACAGTGAAAAAGAAGTAAAGAAAGTAATGCCAATTGTAAAAAAAATAAATGAATTAGAAGAAGAATATTCAAAGCTTTCTGATTCAGAGCTTACAGGCAAAACTGCAAAATTTAAAGAAGAGTTAAAAAATGGTAAAACATTAGATGATATATTACCAGAAGCATTTGCGACAGTTAGAGAAGCATCAAAAAGAGTACTTGGAATGAGACATTTTGATGTACAATTGATAGGTGGAATTATACTTCACCAAGGAAGAATAGCAGAAATGAAAACAGGTGAAGGAAAAACATTAGTTGCAACACTTCCAGTATACTTAAATGCACTAGAAGGAAAAGGTGTACATGTAATTACAGTAAATGATTACTTAGCAAAACGTGATAGTGAATGGATGGGTAAATTATACAAATTTTTAGGGTTATCTGTAGGTTTAGTATTACCAGGACTAGACCCTAAAAGAAAACAAGAAGCATACAATGCAGATATAACTTATGGTACAAATAATGAATTTGGATTTGACTACTTAAGAGATAACATGGTTATTTACAAAAACCAATTAGTACAAAGAGGACTTCATTATGCCATAGTGGACGAAATAGACAGTATTTTAATAGATGAAGCAAGAACACCACTTATAATTTCAGGACGTGCAAATGCATCATCAGACCTTTATAAAAAAGCAGATAATTTTGTAAGAAAATTACAAGCAAAAGTAATAGTTGAAGAAGATGTAAAGGATTTCCAGCAGGAAGAAGATAACGAGAAATATGATTATATTGTTGATCTAAAAGCAAAGTCTGCATCACTTACTCAAAAGGGTATAGAAAAAGCTGAAAAAGAATTTGGCTTGGAGAATTACAATGATATAGAAAATTCAACTCTAGTTCACCATGTTCATCAAGCATTACGTGCACATGGAGTTATGAAAAACGAAATTGATTACATTGTAAAAGATGGACAAGTTCTAATAGTTGACGAATTTACGGGACGTATTATGTATGGAAGAAGATATAATGACGGACTACATCAAGCCATTGAAGCAAAAGAAAAAGTAAAAATTGCTGATGAATCAAAAACACTTGCAACAATAACATTCCAAAACTATTTTAGAATGTATGAAAAGTTATCTGGAATGACAGGTACAGCTATGACAGAGGCAAATGAATTTGAGGAAATATATAACCTAGATGTTGTTGCAATCCCAACAAATAAGCCTATGATAAGAAAGGACCAAAATGATGTAATCTATAAAAATGAAAATGCTAAATTTAATGCTATAGTTGAAAGCGTAAAAGAAAGCAATAAAAAAGGTCAACCAGTATTAATTGGTACAGTTTCGGTTGAAAAGTCGGAGGCTTTAAGTAAAAGACTAAAAGCTGCAGGAATTAAACATACAGTATTAAATGCTAAATATCATGAACAAGAAGCTGAAATCGTTGCACAGGCTGGAAAATTAGGAGCTGTCACAATTGCCACAAATATGGCAGGACGTGGAACAGATATTATGCTTGGAGGAAATAGTGAATTTTTAGCAAAAGAAGAAATGAAGAAAAATAAGGTTCCAGAAAATCTAATCGAAGAAGCAAATACGTATTATGAAACAGACGATCAAGATATATTAAGGGCTAGAGAGCAATTTAAAGCACTAGAGGCTAAATATGATGAACAAATCAAAACTGAGAAAGAGAAGGTTTTAGCTGTTGGTGGGTTAAAAATTATAGGAACTGAAAGACATGAATCTAGAAGAATTGATAACCAGCTTCGTGGACGTAGTGGACGTCAAGGAGACCCAGGAGAATCAAAATTCTATATAGGTTTAGATGATAATCTAATGAAAATATTTGGAGGAAATAAAGTAACAGCTGTATATAATGCATTAAAAGTTGATGAATCTATGCCAATTGAAGTAAGGATGCTAACAAAAGCAGTTGAAACAGCACAATCAAAAGTAGAAGGAAGAAACTTTAGCATTCGTAAAAATGTATTAAAATATGATGATGTAATGAATGTGCAAAGAGAAGAAATATATGGTCAAAGAAGACAGGTTCTAGATGGTATGGATTTAAGCCCAATTATTTCAAATTATATAGATTGGGTTGCAGAGACCACAGTGGAAACATTTAATGAAATAGATGAAAAGGGAGTAGGACATTTAAATATTGAAGCTTTAACTGTAGAAATCCAAAACATTTTCGGAATTAATATGAGAGATTTCATAAAAGAAAATAACAATATAGAAAAGGTTATAGAAGAGTTAAAGAAATTAGCTCATAGTAAATATAAAGAGAAAGAAGAAGAAATTGAAGCTGAACAATTAAGAGAAATCGAAAGAATCGTTATGCTTAAAGTTGTAGACCAAAAATGGATGGATCATATAGATAACATGGAGGACTTAAAAAACGGAATAGGACTACAAGGATATGGTCAAAAAGACCCTGTTGTTCAATACAGAATTCAAGGTACAGATATGTTTGATGAAATGATCGAAGCAGTGAAAGTTGACGTCGTAAAACTTCTTTTAAATTTACGTAAACAAGAAGATTTAAGGAGATCTGAAACAGCAAAAATAACAAATGCTGCACTTCAGTCAATAAGAAGTGTTGACGGAGGTCAATCTACTATACAAAGTTCTGATGTTAATAGAACGGTAAGAAGAGAGGA
>CANQFW010000002.1 GCA_947599995.1 uncultured Clostridia bacterium | reverse complement strand
TGGAGCTTCCAACGGGAATCGAACCCGTGACCTCAGCCTTACCAAGGCTGCACTCTACCTACTGAGCTATAGAAGCAAATTATAAGTTATAATTTGCCATTAATTTACCAAATGTTGTTATAATAGTAAATTGAGACTGTCTATTGAATCGCAACTATTATATTTATAAATATGAAAAAAGTCAATAGATTGGTTGACTTTTTTTACAAAAAGTATTAAAATGATTATTGCAATTTAGTAAGATTAAATAACATGACTGTTAATTATGGTATCTTACTGAATTAACTATAATTAAAAAGAACATATAAAACTAAAAAATAACATTAAATAAAAAGTTTAAGGAAGGAAATAAGATGAAAATAGGAATAGTAGGATTGCCTAATGTGGGAAAAAGTACTTTGTTTAACAGCATTACAAAAGCAGGAGCAGAATGTGCAAATTATCCATTTTGCACAATAGAGCCAAACGTTGGAGTAGCTGCAGTACCAGATGAAAGACTAGATGTGCTTACAAAAATGTATGAGCCGGAAAAAACCACACATGCAATAGTAGAATTTGTCGATATAGCAGGACTTGTAAAGGGTGCAAGCAAAGGAGAAGGTCTTGGAAATAAATTTTTATCCCATATAAGAGAAACTGATGCAATTGCAGAAGTAGTCAGATGCTTCGAAGATTCTAATGTAGTCCATGTAGATGGAAGTATAGATCCAATAAGAGATATAGAAACAATAAACCTAGAACTTATTTTTGCAGATATAGAAACAGTTGATAAAAGATTAGAAAAAACGAAAAAAATGTTAAAAGCGGATAAGAAGTATGCAACAGAAATAAAACTTTTGGAAAAAATAAAAGTAAATTTAGAAAATTCTATTCCAGCAAGAAGTTTAGAATATACTAAAGAAGAAACAGATTTATTAAAGGATATGTTTTTACTTACATCCAAGCCAATAATTTATATAGCAAATGTATCTGAAGAACAAATAGAAAATCCCGACAAGGAAGAAAATTTTATAAAAGTTAAGGAATATGCCCAAAAAGAAAAAGCACAGGTTGTGCCAATATGTATAAAAATAGAAGAAGAATTATCAAATTTATTACAAGAAGATAAAAAAGAAATGCTAGAAGCTTTAGGACTTAAGGAATCAGGATTAGATAATTTAATAAGGAAAAGCTATGATTTACTAGGATTAATGTCATTTCTAACAGCAGGAAAACCAGAAGTTAGGGCATGGACAATAAAAAAAGGAACAAAAGCACCACAAGCCGCTGGAAAAATTCATTCAGATATAGAAAGAGGTTTTATAAAAGCAGAGGTTGTATCATATGAAGATTTAATAAGAGAAGGTTCAATGATAGCTGCAAAAGAAAAAGGAATGATACGTTTAGAAGGTAAAGAATATATAATGCAAGATGGAGATATTGTTCTGTTTAAATTTAATGTGTAACGATATTGTAATACTTTTGTCACAATATTGTAAAAATAAAAAATAAAAAAAAGATTGACAGATAAAAAAAAAAGTTGTAAAATAAAAAAAGAATAAACAAAAGATAATATACTAATAAAATAGCAAAATTGATCAAAATAAAAATAGTATATTAATCAGAAGGAGAGAAATATGAGAAAATTAGAAGATTCAAAAATAATGTTAATGATTTTATTAAGTGTTGTTATGATGTTAGCTTTATCAATATCAAATATCGTACGTGCTGAGGATGAAGCAGAAGATGAAGATTTGTTATGGTCAGACTCTGATACAACGTCAAATTCATCTAATGAAACAGATTCATTAGATGACTGGGTAAGTGCAGATACTGAAAATACTGCAAATAATACAGCAAATACAACATCAAATAACACAACAAATGATACAAATGCATCTACATCTTTTGATTCAATAAATGTCAATACATCAAATAATACAACAAACAATACTGCAGGAACACTTAATTCAACAACATCAAGTGCTAATTCATTAGCAAAAACTGGTATTGAAGATTCAAAAGGAACTATAGCAATAGTGTTAGTTGTGTGCGGAATAGTTGGAATATATTCTTTAAAGAAAGTAAGAGATTATAAAGATATGTAATTAAACATGCTACTTACAGCATATTATAAACATTGCCCCTTAAACATTAATAAAGGGGCAATGTCAATTAAATAAAAATTGGCCCCTTGGTCAAGCGGTTAAGACGCGGCCCTCTCAAGGCCGAATCATGGGTTCGATTCCCGTAGGGGTCACCAAATTAATCGAACATAATAGTATCAATGATTATAGAAGATAATCTTGATACTTTTTTTGACATAACATTTTTTAATGTCCTAATTGCTTGGAATTTAATTTACAAAAACTATATATTAGTAAAAAAGCATTGACAAAAATGTCTCGAAATGTTTTAATAATACAAGATAAATAGAAAAAAATTATAATAACAAAAAAGATTAATAATAATTTTTATATGGAAAGTGAGAATACACAATGGAAGAAAAAATAGCAAAAAAAATATGGATTAATATAATAATAGCAGTTGCAGTAATGCTATATTTTATTGGAATAAACGTATTATATAATAATATAGAACTTTCTGAAATGGTAATGGTATTAAAAGTTATGTCAATAGTAATAATGATAACATCAATAATAATTTTTGAAGTTGCTTATAAAAAAGATAATGGTATTGTTGCAATAACTGGAATTGAAGTACTTATTATTGCCATGCATTCTTTGTCTATTATGCATGTAGTTGAAGTATCTGCCATTGATTTTAATGTTTATATCGTTACTTCATCATATTTATTTTCTATTTATTTTGTCTTTAAATCTATGATTATTTATACAATAGAAAAAAGAAAGTATTTGAAAAGTTTAAGTGATATAAAGCAAATTGTTATAAATGAACCTATAAAGAAGGAGGCTAAAAAAAATAATAAAAATAAATAGATAAGATTATATGGCACAAAATGTATATGTGATGTAAAAAATAATTTCAATAAAAATGTATAAATGGAAAAAAAATGAATATATATAATACCAAAATTTAAAATAAACTTAATTTGTTTATTTGAAGTGGGGGTATTTATATGGAAAAAATAAAAAATAAAAGTCAAACTCTTTGTGTATTTAAAGGGCTTATTATTGCTATTTTATTTACATTTTTAGCTTTAAGCCTTTTTTCTGTTCTTCTTGTTTTTACAAATTTAGGAGAGGAAACAATTGAACCTGTTATTTTAGTTGTGACTGCTGTAAGTATTTTAATTGGAAGTTCAATTGCATTACGCAAAGCGAAAAGTAAAGGGTTACTAAAGGGTGGTCTTATTGGCTTTTTGTATGTTATTGTTATTTACATTGCATCTAGTTTAGCTAACTCTAATTTCGCATTAAATAGTGCGTCTGTTATTATGATTGTTGGTGGAATTGCTGGTGGAGCTATAGGAGGAATTATTGGAATTAATATGGGAAAATAATTTTGTAAAAGTAATAGTAGAATAATATACAGAAGTATTTGTTACTAGTAAAAGCTTACAGATTATTAAGTGACTTAAAATTAAATAAATTTTATTACTATTTCTGCATTCTAAGTTACCTATTATAATTCTGTAATAATTATTAAAAAAAATTAAAAAAAGTTAAAAAAAGTGTTGATATTTTTCTTATTTTAGGCTAGAATATAAAAAGCTTAGAGGAATAAAAAGGAGGCTTAAGTTGATAACTTTAGAGGATGTCGAGAAAAACTCAGAAATAAGAGCATTAATAGAAGGAGCTCAAAAACAATTAAAAGAACTTCGGATATACAGAACATTCATATAGGCACATAGGAATTGTATCTAAAAGAGCAGGAAAAATATTGGAAGAGTTAGGTTATGATCAAAGAACCATTGAGCTTGCAGAAATAGCAGGGTATATGCACGATATAGGAAACTGTGTAAATAGAGTAGATCACGCACATAGCGGAGCTATTCTGAGCTATGAAATTTTAAAAAACATGGGAATGGATGTAAAAGAAAGAACAGAAATTATGATGGCAATAGGAAACCATGACGAATCAACAGGAACAGCAGTAAGCGATATATCTGCAGCTTTAATAATTGCCGATAAGTCAGATGTTCATAGAAGCAGAGTGTGTAAGAATAATATTGCAACATTCGATATACATGATAAAGTAAATTATGCAGTAACAAAAGCGGATTTAAAGCTAAATGGTAAAGAAAAAATAATAACTTTAGAATTACAAATAGAAACAAGCATCTGTCCAGTACTAGATTATTTTAAAATATTTATGGACAGAACAATGATGAGTAAATATGCTGCCAAATATTTAAAAATTTGGTATGAATTAATTATAAATGGAACAAAATTGTTATAAAGAACTAAACTATAATTTGTTTTATAATTATTGCATGTTAGGAAGGAATGAAGGAAAAAATGAAAGAAAAAAAATTAACAAAAGTAATGAAGGTTTTAGCAATTTTAGCAATATGCTTAATATCATTTGGAGGTTTTTATTTAAAGGAGAATAATCAATATAAAAATGCAGTAAAAGACTACAAAATTGCATCAGATTTAACAGGATATAGACAGCTTGTATTAGAGGTAAGTGATGCATATGTAGTTTTAGATTCAAATGGACAAGTTGTTGGAAATACAGATAATTTATCTGATGAATCAATAGCTCAAAATAGTTATCAAAAGTCAGAAAATAAAGTAAATAAAGATGAAGATATGAATATAAACAATTATAAAAAAGTAAAAACAATTATTGAAAAAAGATTAAACGGTTTAGGTGTTACAAACTATAACATAAGCTTTCAAGAAGAAACTGGAAAAATATTTTTAAATATTGCCGAGAATGATGAAACAGACCATGTTGTTAGTAACCTTTTACAAGTAGGCAAATTTCAAATAAGAGATTCAGAAGATGAAGAAAAAATAATTATTAAAGGTACTGACCTAAAAAAATCTTCAGCTGTATACAATACCACTGAAAGTGGAACAACAGTATATTTACAATTAGAGTTAAATAAACAAGCTTCAAAAACATTTGCTGACATTACAGCAAATGAATACAAGACGTTAGAAAATGCAACTTCAGAAAGCTCGGAGACGACTGGAGAAAGCGAGACTACAGCAGAAGTGGATGTTTCAAATGAAAATACCGAAAATTCGGAAGAAGATCAAAATAATGTTAATGAAAATGAAAGTGAATCAGAAGACTCTACTGACCAAGAAAAAGAGACCCAAAAACAAATTATTCTAGAAATAGATGGAAATAAAATGGTTACAACAAGTTTTGATGAGCCAATTAAAGATGGTATAATAGATTTATCTATGGGGCAAAACTCAAAAGATTCAAAGACTATATCTGATAGCCTAAAATCAACATCAACAATAGCTGTAATATTAAATTCAGGAGAAATGCCACTTACATACAAGGTTACAGAAAATCAATATGTAAAACAAGATGTAACAAGTCAAACTTTAAAGAATATTATGTATATCACTATAGCTATTTTGGCTGTATTATTTATTGTGATGATTTTTAAATTTAAAGCAAAGGGATTTTTAGGAGTTATTAGCTTTGTGGGATTTGAGGCATTATATTTATTACTTATAAGATATACAAATGTTGAAATTTCTATAGAAAGTGTTGTAGCAATAGCAATAATATCTTTAATTGCATATATAGAGACAATGAATTTGCTAAAAATAAATGAACCTGACCAAGAATTAAAAAATAAAGAATTTACAAATGAATATAAATCATTCATTTCAAAAATTATTCCAGCAGGAATTATATCTGTAGTTTTCAGTTTTATGTCATGGGAAGCTATAGCAACATTTGGAATGGTTGCATTCTGGGGAATAGTTCTAGTATTAATATACACATTTTTAATTACTAAAAATGTAGTTGATTAAAATATAAGCAATAAGAAAGGAATGATAAAATAAATGAAAAAAATCGATGGAAAAAATAAAATTATATATGTTATAGTTTGCATAATAATTGTAGCAGGAGCTATTGTGTATTTTACAAAAGGTTTTAAATTTGACATGGACTATGCAAAAAGAGATCAGATTGTTTTAAGTAATAAAACAGGATTTGATATTTCAAAGATTATGGAAATTTGTAAAGAGATTTTTGAAAATAAAGAATTTAAGGTACAGGAAGTAGAAATATTTAAAAATTCTGTGCAAATCTCATCAAAAGAAATTACTGAAGAAGAAAAAGGTAAAATAATTGAAAAAATAAATGGAGAGTATAGCTTAGATATTTCACCAGATAATATAAATGTTCAAAATATAGAACAAACAAGAATAAAAGATATGGTTAAGCCATATATTTTACCAGTAATAATTAGTTTTTCTATTATACTACTATATTTCCTAATTAAATATAGAAAAATAGGTGTAAAAAATATATTATCAACGGGAATCATATTACCAATAGTTTCAGAACTTGTATTTTATAGTATTTTAGTTATATTACGCATACCATTTGGAAATATAGTGAATTCTGTAGCAATAGGAATATATGTATGGACATTTATGGTTATAGCTGCAAAATTTGAAAATAAATTAAAATTAGTTAATGAAGAGGAAAGTAAAGAAAATAAAAGCAAAAATGAAAATGCTTAATGAAAGGGAGGCATAAGTATGGAAGAAAAGGAAGTAATTTTAACAAAAGAAGGATATAATAAATTAGAAGAAGAGTTAAATTATCTAAAAACTGAAAAAAGAACAGAGGTAGCTGAAAGAATAAAAGTTGCTTTAGGATTTGGAGATTTATCTGAAAACTCTGAATATGACGAAGCTAAATCTGCACAAGCTGAGAATGAAAATAAAATAGCTGAATTGGAAGCTAAAATTAGAAATGCAAAAATTATAGATGAGACGGAAATTGATACCAAAACCGTTCAAATTGGAAATACAGTTGCATTACACGATGAAGAATTTGACGAAGATGTAGAGTATACAATAGTTGGTTCAACAGAAGTAAATGTTACAGAAAATAAAATTTCTAATGAATCACCAATAGGAAAGGCCTTACTTGGTAGAAAAAAAGGTGAGGTTGTTGATGTGGATGCACCACAAGGAGTTTTAAAATTTAAAATTCTATCTATTAAGAAATAATAAAAATAGTACATAAAATGTATTAAGTTTAAGTAAAACCTTAAGTTATTAGACATTTATAGTGTTTAATAACTTAAGGTTTTACTTATTAAAGTTAAGTTGTAAATATATAGATTCCTGCATATAAATTACTAGGAGGGATCTTTTAGTGAATATTTTATTTATTAAACAGACTATAAAACCAAATATAATAAAAAGAATTTTTAAGGTAATTCAGGTAAAAGAAAATAATATAATTATTAATTGCAATTTAAGTAAAGCAAAGATAAAAAAGAAGATAAAAATCATAAAAAAAATAAAACAGGTTTTGAATAAAAATTTTTGCAAAAAAGTCATTATTAGTAAAGATTTAAAAGAAGATTTAGATTTTGTGAATTTATTATATTCAAATGATATTGAAATAATAGATGGTAGGAAAATTTTCAAAATGTATATATTGGACATTGTTGATTACATTCTAAAAAGACAAAAGTTTAAAATACAGGATTGCAAAATAGCGATTTTAACTAACCAGTATAATAGTTTTATAGAAATTGTAATAAAGAATTTAGCAGTGCAATGTAAAAACCTGCAAGTTGTCACAAATCATATTAAAAGCTTTGAAAGATTAGAAGATAAGCTTTATGAAGATGGAGTAATTATAACTGTAACAAATAATAAAAGAAAGAGTCTTTTGAATTCTAATATTATATTAAATATTGACTTTCCAAAAGAAGTTTTAAACATGTATAGTATATATGACAAAGCTATAATAGTTAATTTTGAAGAAGAAATTAGAATAAAGAAAAAACGTTTTGCTGGTAGTGTTATTAATTGGTATAAGGTTGGAGTCAAAGACAGTTCTGAAATGTTTGATTCATTAAAAAAAGAAGACTTACAGAGTTATGATTTCAACGATATTGTAGAGTGCTATTATTTTTTGGATAAATTAAAGATTCAAGATGTATTTTTGAAAAGATTGATTATGCAGAGAAATATTGAATTTTAAAGGATTTATTATATTTTATATTACTACATTTTAGGTTATCTATTTTAATGTAAACAATTAACTAGAAATAAAGTAAAATAATAAAAATGAAATCCCTTGCAATTTTACCAAACTTATAATATAATATAGACATTTAAAAAGAGGGACGAGAAGCATCTCTCTAGTTTATGTAAGTAATAAAACTTACAAATCTAAAAAAAGGAGGAATATGTTAGATTTTAAACTAACATATACTAGAAAAATGGGCAAAAGAAATAGCAATAAAAAAGGTAAAAAAAGTAAAGAAAATTTAAGTATGAAACCTGTAACAAATAAAAATAAGAAGAAGAGAAAAGATGGGAAAATCAAATTTTCTGAAAAGCATCCAAAAGCAGCTTTAATAATTAGAATACTATTAATAATGATAATATTAGTACTAATAGTAGCAGCGGGAATAGTAGTAGGAATGATATACTGTGGCTGGGGTGGTGACTTCGAAATTAAGAAAGAAGAGCTAGTAATTGCGGAATCAAATTCTGTAGTCCTAGACTGTAATGGAAATGTGATTGCTGAGCTAAGTGGAGATGAAAGCAGAAAAATAATAACATTAGCAGATATGTCAGAATATTTGCCAAAAGCATATATTGCAATAGAAGACGAACGATTCTATGAACATAATGGTGTAGACATAAAAAGAACAGGAGTAGCAATTGCAAATTTTATAACGCATGGAGGAAGTTCGTCATTTGGGGGAAGTTCAATAACACAGCAGTTAGTAAAAAACATAACAAAGGATGATCAAGATTCAGGATTTGAAGGAATCACAAGAAAAGTAAAAGAATGGGCAAAAGCATACCAAATAGAAAAAATGCTTTCAAAAGACCAAATTCTAGAATTATATTTAAATATAATATTTGTAGGAGGAAAAAATGCAGGGGTTGAAGTAGGTGCAAAATACTATTTCAACAAAAGTGCATCAGAGCTTGACTTAGCGGAATGCGCATTTTTAGCTGGAATAAATAAAGGACCTAATTTATATAATCCATACGGTGAAAAAGGATACAACGAAGATGAAAGCAAGAAAGAAAAAATAAATAATAGAACAAAAACTGTTTTAGACCAAATGTTAAAATTGGGATACATAAATCAAGAAGAGCATGATAGTGCCTGTGAAGAAGTAAATAATGGATTAGTATTTGTAAAAGGAACAGATTCAGGGTCAATATACTCATATCATACAGATGCAACAATTACAAAAGTAATAGATGATATTGCAGAGGCAAAAAATATATCTAAAGCATTAGCAACAACATATGTTTATAGTAGTGGACTTACTATATATTCAACTCTAAATCAAGATGTACAAAATCAAATGAATGAAGTAATGGTTCAAGGTGGAAGTAAGTATCAAAAAGCATCTGCCAAAGGAACAGATGAAAATGGAAATAAAATAACATCGCAATCAGCGATGACAATAATAGATAATAACACAGGTTATGCAGTTGCAATGGTAGGAGGACTTGGAGAAAAAACAGAATCAAGAGGTTTTAATCGTGCAACCCAAAGTCCAAGGCAAACAGGTTCTTCGATAAAACCATTAACATCTTTAATACCTGGAATAAATGAAGGAGTAATCACAGCTGCTACAGTTTATGACGATTGCGCAACGGAATTCCCAGGAGACTATAATCCAAAAGATTACAATGCATTTAAAGGATTGGTAACAATAAGGAGTGCCACAATGACTTCACAAAATATACCATTCATAAAGGTTGTTTCGGAGCTAACACCAGAGAAATCTAAAGAGTATTTAAAGAAAATGGGAGTTACAACATTAAATGATGAAAAAGATCATCTTGCGTCTCTTGCTATAGGAGGATTCACAAATGGTATATCTACTTATGAAATGGCGGGTTGTTATGCAACAATAGCAAATGATGGAGTATACAGAACGCCACTTCTATATACGAAAGTTACTGATAGAGATGGAAACACAGTTTTAGAACCAGAACAAAAACAAGAACAAGTTATGTCTGCACAAGCGGCCTATATAATAAAAGACATATTAAAATCTGTAGTACAATCAGGAACTGCAACATATTGCAAAATATCTGGAATAGATGTAGGAGCTAAAACAGGTACAACAAACAGCAACTATGATAAATGGTTATGCGGATTTACAAACTACTATACAGCAGCAACATGGTATGGCTATGACGAAAATGAAGAAGTAAAAGGAAACACAAATTGGGCAGGTGAAATTTGGAGTCAAGTAATGAAGGATATTCATAAAGGAATGGCAGGTTCAACATTTAACAAAGCAGAAGGAATAGTTTCGGCTACAATATGCAAGGATTCAGGAAAGAAAGCAACTGATAAATGTACTAATACATATTCAGAAATTTTTGTTGAAGGAACAGTTCCAGAAGCCTGTGATGCACATTCAAATTCTGCTAAAATATGTAACGATACAGGATTGCTTGCAAATGAGTATTGCCCAAATGTTTCAACAAAATACTATTCATATACAGTAGAAAAAGAAAGATTAGGCCTATGGAAAAGTAAATCATCAAGTGACAAAAATTCACCAAAAACATATTGTACAGTACATACAGCTGAAAATACTAAAAAAGAATTTGCTGCACCAACCATTACAATAATTGGAGAAAGTAGCATTGAGTTAAAAGTTGGAGATACATATACAGAAAAAGGAGCAACTGCACATGACGAATTAGATGGAGATATAACAAGCAAAATAGAAACATCTGGAAGTGTTAATACTTCTAAGGCGGGAAAATATGAAATAAAATATAAGGTGAAAAATTCAAAAGGCAAAGAAACAACTGTAAAAAGAACAATAAATGTTAAAGAAAAAGATACATCAAAGCCAGTGAATACAACACCTGTGGAGAATACTGTAGTAGAAAATAACAACACAACACCAGATAACAAAAATAAAGTAAGTAATGATAATAAAACAAATAATGAGAGCAAAACGCCTTAGATAAGAAGGGAAAAAGAAGCTTATGGATATATATTTTTATAATACACTAACAAAAAACAAGGAAGTTTTTAAACCGGAAGAGCCAGGAAGAGTACGTATGTACTCTTGCGGCCCTACTGTTTATAAAGATGCAACAATTGGAAATATGAGAACAAACATATTTCAGGATATTTTAAGAAGAGTGTTAAGATATAACGGATATGAATTAAAGCATGCAATGAATATAACTGATGTTGGACATCTAGTATCTGATGCCGATGAAGGTGAAGATAAAATGATAAAATCAGCTAGAGAGATGAAAAAATCACCAATGGACATTGCTCAGCATTATACTAATTTATTTTTTGATGACTTAAAGATGCTAAATATCGAAACACCAGAAATAGTGTGCAGAGCAACAGACCATATTGAAGATATGATTGAATATGTAAAAAGGCTAATAAAAAGAGGTTATGCATACGAAACATCAACTGCTATATATTTCGATGTATCAAAATTGGATGAATATGGGATTTTGTCTGGAATAAAGTTAGATGATCAAAAGGCTGGTGCCAGAGTAAAAGTAGATACAGAAAAAAGAAATCCATATGATTTTGCTGTTTGGATAAAGGCACCAGAAAACCATTTAATGAAATGGGATAGCCCATGGGGTCTAAGTTACCCAGGATGGCACATAGAATGTTCAGCAATGGGACAAAAATATTTAGGAAAAACATTTGACATTCATACAGGAGGAATAGACTTAATTCCTACACACCATGAAAATGAAATTGCACAGAGCAAAGGGGCATATGGAACCATACCTGCAAAATACTGGATGCATGGTGAATACTTGCTTGTAAATGGCAGAAAAATGTCGAAAAGTATAGGTAATGTATATTTATTAAAAGACATTGTAGACAAAGGCTATGATCCATTAGTTTTTAGACTATTTTTATACTCAAGCAGTTATAGAATAAAAATAAACTTCACATGGGAAGCAATAGACAGCAATATGAAGGCATTAATTAAGCTAAGAGAAGCATATCAAAAGCATTTAAATGGGACAGAAGATATATCTGATGAAACCATAAATGAACTTGAGGAAAAATTCCATAAAGCAATAAATGACGATTTAAATATGCCACTTGCAATGAGTGTAGTTTGGGATACGATAAAAAAACCTGTAAAATCTATAAAGATTGCAAAACTACTTAAAAAATTTGACACTGTATTAGCTCTAGATATAGACAAAGTAGAAAAAAATAAAGCAAGCGAAATTCCCAAAGAAATTATAGCATTAGCAGAAGAAAGAAAAAAGGCACGCCAAAACAAAAATTGGGCTGAGTCAGATAGAATAAGAGATGAAATAACGTCCAAGGGATATTTAATTAATGATAACAAAGATGGGTATAACATAACAAAAAGTTAGTATAAGCAACGACGGAGGAGAAAGTAATGATAGATTTTAAACAAACAATAATTGAAACAATTGCAAAAGCTACTAATATGGAAGAACAAGAAATAAAAAACTACATAGAAGTTCCAAAAGATATGAAAAATGGAGACTATGCATTTCCATGTTTTAGATTAGCTAAGGTTCTAAAAAAAGCGCCATCATTAATTGCTGAAGAATTAAAAGCGAAGATACAAAGTTATAAAGTAGATGGCATAGAACAAATAGAAAAAATTGAAATTGTAGGAGGATACTTAAATTTCTTTGTTAATAAAAATTCAATAATTAAACAAGTTATAAATGAAATAGCTCAAAATGAAGAGTATGGCAAATCTAAAATAGGAGAAGGCAAAACAGTTGTAATAGATTATTCATCTCCAAATATTGCAAAGCCATTCCACATAGGTCATCTTAAGACGACAGTAATTGGAGGAGCTTTATATAACATATATAGTTACTTAGGCTATAATGTAATTGGAGTTAACCACTTAGGAGATTATGGAACTCAATTTGGAAAGCTAATAGAAGGATATAAAAAATGGGGTGCAGAGTATGATCTATCTACAAATGCGATAGATAAGCTTGCAGAAATTTACAAAAGAATAAACATTTTATGTAAAGAAGATGAAAAAGTATTAGAAAAATGTAGAAAAGATTTTAAGCTTTTAGAGCAAGGTGATGAATACTGTACTAAAATTTGGAATCAATTTAAAGACCTTAGTATTAAGGAATTTCAAAAAATATATGATTTATTAGGAAGTAAATTTGATTCTTGGAATGGAGAAGCTTTTTACGCTGACAAAACTCAAGAAGTTATAGATATTTTACAAAAAACAGGAAAATTGAAAGAATCGGAAGGAGCTAAAATTATTGATTTATCTGATGAAGGAATTGAAGCACCATGCATAATTTGTAAATCAAATGGATCAACAATATATGCTACAAGAGATTTAGCTGCAATTCTTTATAGATCAAGGACATACGATTATGATAAATGTATTTATGTAACTAGTTATGAACAAAATCTACATTTTAAGCAAATATTTGCAGTTGCAAAACTCTTAGGGATAGATAAAAAATATGTAGATGGATTAGAACATGTTCCCTATGGATTTGTTAGATTAACTACTGGTAGAATGTCAACAAGGGAAGGAAACTTTATAAAAGTTGAAGATTTATTAAATGATACTATCAATGAAGCTAAAAAGGTAATTGAGCAAAAAAATCCGGATCTGGAAAACAAGGATGAGGTTGCTAAAAAAGTTGGAATTGGTGCAGTTATATTTAATGACTTATCAACAGCTAGAATTAAAGATGAAGTTTTTGATATTAACTCTATGCTAAGTTTCCAAGGGGAAACAGGCCCTTATGTTCAGTACACTTATGTAAGAACCAAAAGTATAGTAGAAAAGGTTGGGGGAGTACCAGAGTTCGATAAAATAGAAGCTAATTTACTCCAAGATGAATACTCACAGAAAGTTATAAATTTAATTTATAATTTTGAGGATGTCTTAAAGCAAGTTGTGGACAAGAATGAGCCTTGCTACTTGTCTAGATATTTGATTGATCTAGCTAAGGCTTATAGTGTATTTTACAATGAAAATAGGATTATTTGTGAAGATGAAAATCTCCAAAATGCTAGAGTATTTTTAACATATGCAGTTGGAAAGGTACTAAAAATTGGGGCTTCGCTTCTTGGAATTCAGATGCCAGATAAGATGTAGATATATATAATAACTTCTATTAAATGAATATCCTAGAGGTATATAAAAATATCTTTAGGAAATTTTTTATACTCTAGGATATTCATCGTTAAAAACGATAGACTTGACATAGAGGAGAAATATACGAACGTAACAAATCCTAAAAGCAATGCTTTGCAGAATTTGTTAGTCCGTTTTTATTTTTAAACAAATAAAATCATTGAAAAGTAAAAATATGTTAAAATGTTAGGAATAAAAAAATTACTAATTGCCATACTAATATAAATAAGCAATAGGCTTAAAATCAATTTCATAATATAATTCATATTTAGCAAGGAGGTAAAAGGCAATGAAAAAGGAACTAGTAACATATTTTACACCAAAGGCACCTGAATCAGAAATGTTTAGAATTTTAAGAACAAATATACAATTTATGAATATCAATAAAAGTTTAAAGACTTTGGTTATCACTTCAACAATACCTGGAGAAGGTAAAAGCTATGTATCTGCGAACTTAGCAGTAACATTTGCGCAAGCAGGTAAAAAAGTTATTCTAGTAGATGCAGATATGAGAAAGGGAAGACAATTTAATATATTTGGGGTTTCACCTAGACCAGGAATTTCTAATTTTTTATCAGGATTTGTAGAACATAATTCTATAGATGATGTTAATAATATAGAAAATTATATACAAAATACAGAAGTGGATAATTTAAAAGTTATTACATCAGGAGATGTACCACCAAATCCATCAGAACTATTAATGTCTGAAAAGATGCAGGATCTAATTTGTGTATTAAAAGAAAAATGCGATATAATATTATTTGATGCTCCGCCAGCATTAATAGTTGCAGATGCTGTTATTTTAGCACGACAGGTTGATTCTTGTATAGTAGTTACTGCATACAATAAAACTAAAATAGAAGATGTAAAAAAAATAAAATCAGCCGTAGAAAATGTGGGTACAAAAGTTACTGGTATTGTAATTAATAAAGTACCAATGCCAGGTAAAAAGTATGAAAAGACATATTATTACTATGAATCTGATGCAACAAGGAAAAAATGAACTTAATAGATTTGACGGTATGTTTGGAAATGTATTTAAAAAGAAAAAGTAAAAAAACATGCAATAATTTTGATATTTCTTTATTGGATAATTTGGCGTCTTTAAAAGCTCCTATACAACAATGATATAACAAATACTTAATAAGCTATCAAAAAATGATAAAACTTCTTGCAGAATTATATTGAAAAAATAAATAATTAATGATATAGTGTTAAAGAAGATTTTATCATGAAATTGAAAACTAAAATGGAGCGTTCGTATATAAGGAAAACAGGCTATATTAGTCTAAAATAAAGAAAGGAGCTATGTAATTAAAAGTTACATAGAGTATCAAATGGGAAAACATAGTTTAGATGAAGAAGTAAAAACAAAAAAGAAAAGTACAAAAGGATTTTCAAAATTTTTAAAAGTAATTGGAATCGTAATTTTAATTATCATATTAATAGTTTTAGGTGTTGGAATAGGTGCATATGTATATGTCAGAAATTCCTTAGGGCAAATGCAACAGGTAGATATTGATGAGGAAAAAATTGAAATAAACGAAGGAGTACAAGAAGCACTAACTGGATACAGAACAATAGCACTTTTTGGGGTTGATAGCAGAGAAGACCAGTTAGAAAAAGGAACAAGAAGTGACTGTATAATGCTTGCTATAATTGACCAGAAAACAAAGGCAGTAAAATTAGTTTCTGTGTATAGAGATACATATTTGCAGATAGGAAATAGAGGATTAGATAAAATAACTCATGCATATGCATATGGAGGAGCAGAGCTTTCAATGAGTGCTCTAAATACAAATTTGGACTTAAATATAAAAGAATTTGCGACAGTAAATTTTGATTCATTGGTTGACATTGTTGATGCTGTAGGTGGAATAAAAATTAATATAGAATCTTCAGAAATAAAATATATAAATGACTATATTTCTGCAACCTCACAAATTGTTGGAAAAAATTCTTCACAAGTGACAAAAGCTGGAACGCAAACGTTAGATGGAGTACAAGCAGTTGCATATTCAAGAATTAGGTATACATCAGGAGGAGATTACAAGAGGACAGAAAGAATGAGAACAGTTCTAATGGCCATTGTAGATAAGGCTAAAACGCTTAGTGTAGGAAATTTAAATAAACTTGCAACCACTGTTTTACCTAGAGTTTATACCAATATAAGCCCAGATGAGATAATGTCCATGATTCCACAACTTGCTACATATAAATTTGAAGAAAGCATGGGATGGCCATACGATACAAAAGGAGATACAATAGGTGGAGTATGGTACGGGGTACCTGTAAACCTAGAAGAAAATGTAAAAAAATTACATCAACAAGTTTTAGGACAAACAGATTATACTATATCTCAAAAAGTAAAAAATATAAGTAATTCTATAATTAGTAAAACAGGATATAAATAGAATTTAAGAAAGAAATATATATTTGCATAATGTAAAAAAATAAAAGAATATGATATACGCCAGAAAGAGAGGGAATAAAAAATATTAAAACAATGGGGGGACTCAAATTGAAAAAAATATCAACTGTAATTCCAATGTACCAAGAAGAAAAAGTAGTACAAGAATGTTATGAAAGGTTTACTTGTGTTCTTAGTAATCTAGAAAATTATGAATATGAAATAATATTCATAAATGATGGAAGTAAGGATAATACACTAAGTTTATTAAAAGAAATAGCGAAAAAGGACCTAAAAGTAAAAATAATATCATTTTCAAGAAATTTTCGGACACCAAGCAGCAGTAACAGCAGGTCTAAAAGAGGCAACAGGAGATGCAATTGTAATAATAGATGCAGATCTTCAAGATCCCCCAGAACTAATTCCACAAATGCTAAAATTATGGGAAGAAGGAAATCAGGTTATATATGGAAAAAGAAAAATAAGAAAAGGTGAGACACCATTTAAGCTATTTACTGCAAAAATGTTTTATCAAACTTTAAATTCACTTTCAGACATAGATATTCCAAAAGATACAGGTGATTTTAGGCTAGCAGATAGAAAGGTAGTAGATGTAGTAAACAGTCTTCCAGAGCACAATAAATTTTTAAGAGGATTATTTAGTTGGGTAGGTTATAAACAAATACCATATGAATATGAAAGACAACAAAGATTCGCAGGTAAGACCAAATATCCTTTAAAAAAGATGGTTAAATTGGCATCAGATGGAATAATAAGTTTTTCTAATAAACCATTAAAAATAGTTGGAACACTTGGTATAATATCTATAATAATTTCTTTTCTGGTTCTAATTTATGCTATGATCTCATATATTTTTAAACTAAATGAGTTATCAGCAGGTTGGACATCTATCATGGTAGCAATAACATTTTTCGCGGGTGTACAGCTTTTGTCAATATGGATAATTTCTGAGTATATCGGAAGAATTTATGATGAATCTAAAGGAAGACCTCAATATATAATTGAGGAAAAAATAAATATTTTGGAATAGAAAATTAATGTTGGCTAGATTAATGTGAATAGAAAGAAAGGAGCTGAAATTAGGATATAATATGAAAAAAACAATAAAAATTATAATATTATTGGGACTAGCAGTAATATGGATGGTTTTAATATATAATCTATCAGGAATGAATTCAAAGAACTCCAACGGTAAAAGTACAGGAATAATAAGTTTGTTTATAGAAGATGCCCTAGACGTAACAAACGAATATGGAATAACTTCATCGCACCCTACAGATGAGAAGTTAGATCGCGCAGCAAAACTAATAAATGCTCCAATGAGAAAAGTGATTCATGCATCAGTTTATTTTGTATTAGCATTTTTCGTAATAGCCTTTTTAAATATAATATTTGATCATAAAAAATACATATTATCATTAGTATTGACCCTAATAATTTGTGCAGGATTCGCTTCGAGTGACGAATTTCATCAAACTTTTGTAAATGGTAGGAATCGGACAATTTATTGATGTGCTAATAGATTCAGCTGGAGCAGTAGTTGGAATGCTATTTTATTCAACATATCATTTCATTTACACAAGAGGATATATAAATGGAAGGCGAAGTTTAGAAGAAGAAACAAACATAGTAAATTAGATTAAGGAGGAATAAAAATGAAATACGACTACCTAATAGTAGGTTCAGGTCTATTTGGAGCGATATTTGCCTATGAAGCAACAAAAAAAGGAAAAAAATGCTTAGTAATTGAAAAAAGAAATCACATAGGTGGAAATATATATACAGAAGAACAACATGGAATTCAGGTTCATAAATATGGAGCACATATTTTTCATACATCTAATAAAAAAGTATGGGATTATATGAGACAATTTACAGAATTTAATCGTTACACAAATTCTCCAGTTGCAAAATATAAAAATGAATTGTATAACATGCCATTTAATATGAATACATTTAATAAAATCTGGGGAGTTATAACTCCTGCAGAAGCACAGGCTAAAATAGACCAAGAGAAAAAAGAAGCAAATATAACAGAGCCAAGAAATTTAGAAGAACAAGCAATAAGCTTAGTTGGAAAAACAATTTATGAAAAATTAGTAAAAGGATATACACAGAAACAATGGGGCAAGGAGTGCAAAGACCTTCCAAGTTTCATAATAAAACGACTTCCAGTAAGATTTATATATGACAACAATTATTTTAATGATATATATCAGGGAATTCCAATAGGAGGTTATACTGCTATTATAGAAAAAATGCTTGAAGGTACCAATGTTGAATTAAACACAGATTTTTTTGAAAATAGAGAAAAATTCGAATCAATAGCACACAAAATAGTTTTTACAGGACCAATCGACAGATTCTATAATTACCAATTTGGTGAGTTAGAATATAGAAGTTTGCGTTTTGAAACAGAGGTAAAAGAAATAGAAAACTATCAGGGAAATGCGGTGGTAAACTATACAGAATATGAAATCCCATATACAAGAATAATAGAACATAAACATTTTGAATATGGACCAAGTTTAGGAAAAGTGCCACAAGGTGAGACAATAAATAAAACAGTAATAACTAGAGAATATCCAGATAAATGGGAAAGAGGAAAAGAACCTTATTATCCATTAAATGATAATAAAAATAATAAAATTTATGAAAAATATAAGTCTTTGGCAGAAAAAGAACAAAAAGTAATATTTGGTGGAAGACTTGGTGAATATAAATATTATGATATGCATAAAGTTATTGAAAGAGCACTAGAAGTTGTAAATCAATGCCTAGAGGCATAATTAGATTCAAGATTTCACTTTATATTATATATTACACATTTAAAATAACTAAATAAAAGAATGACACAATATTTTTTGAAATACATTTAAACTGTAATATGAAAAAATCTTTTGAAAAAATCTTGCAAAATTTGTCTTATTATGGTAGTATATAAAAAAACAAATGAGGAGGAGTTTTTTATGAGCGACGAAACAGAAAAAAAAGAAAAGAAAGAAATAAAAATGAATTTTTCTATGGCAGCAGCTATAACAGTTATTTTAATGCTTTCTGTTGTTATTTTATTATTAAGCATATATGTGTTTAAACAAAAAAGTGAAGATAAGAAAGTAGCAGCGATAGATTATGTAACAGTATCATGTTCAGATATATTAAAAGGATAATATATTAAGAAAATGATTTTGTATGTATTGATTTTCCAAAATTAATATTTAAGTTAAATAGTAGGAATAGTCCTACTATTTTTATATGCACCTGTAATATAAATGTAAAAAAAATATAATATAAAATACTTGAAATAAACGTAGTAAAGTGATATTATATAAGCATATTTTTAACGAAAGATGGGATGAAATTATGAAGTTTTTAGATTTAACCAATCCGATAATATTACTTTTAGCAGTAATTGCAGTATCACTATTGATCTTTTTAGGACAAGAAGTTAAAAAGAGCACAGTAGCTATAATACCGCTATTTGCTTTTTTAGCATCATTAATTATACATCTAGTACAAGTTTTAGGAATATCACCAGAATATTCAAATTTAATAAGCACAATTTATAGATGTATGGCAATAGACTTCGGATTTATACTTGTAACATTTTTTGCATATCTATGGGTAGATGACATAGAAGCAAAGAAAAACAACAAAAAGAGTATAGATAACAGCCTTGATTGGTTTTGGAAAGAATTATAAAAAAGTAAGATTTCATCTTTAGGAATAGGTGAAATCTTTTTTGTAGCTAAGGTTTCTGTGACCTAAGAAAAAATCATGATATACAGATTATGCATAAAGGCATGATTTGAGAGCAAGTAAAATAAATATGGAAAGGATATCGAATATGGGATTTTTTGATAAATTAAAAAGTGGATTGAATAAAACAAAAGAATCATTTGACCAAAAAATAAATACTGTATTTAGCACATTCAGAAAAGTAGATGAAGATTTTCTAGAGGAATTAGAGGAGATACTAATAATGTCAGACATAGGAATGGATACATCATTGCAAATAGTAGATAGATTAAGAAAGAGAGTAAAAAGAGAAAACATAAAAGATGAAGAAGATGTAAAAAGAGTTTTAAGAGAAGAAATTCAAAAGATACTAGATGAGGATAAAAGAGAATTAAATTTAGATACAAAGCCATCTATAATTTTGGTGGTAGGAGTAAATGGTGTTGGAAAAACTACATCAATAGGAAAAATAGCGAATAGACTAGTAAAAGACGGAAAAAAAGTAACGATAGGTGCAGCAGATACATTTAGAGCAGCAGCAGTAGAGCAACTAGAAGTATGGGCAAAAAGGGCAGGAGCAGAAATAGTAAAAAGAGATGAGGGAGCAGATCCAGCATCAGTAGTATATGAGTCAATAAAGGTTGCAAAGGAAAATGGATCAGATGTGTTAATAGTAGACACAGCGGGAAGATTACACAATAAAAAATATCTAATGGATGAGCTTCATAAAATAAAAAAAGTAATAAACAATGAATGTGAGGGAGCATCGAAAGAAGTACTGCTAGTTTTAGATGCTACTACAGGACAAAATGCAATAAACCAAGTAAAAGCATTTAAACAAGAAACGGATGTAACAGGATTAGTGTTAACAAAATTAGATGGAACTGCAAAAGGTGGAGTAGTTATAGGAATAGTTCAAGAAAATCATATACCAGTTCAGTTTATTGGAATTGGAGAACAAATAGACGATATGGAAATATTTAATAGCGAAGAATTCGCAAAAGCGATAATTTAAATAATTTTTGACTAGTTGGCTTTACAACAAAGAGGAGGAAAAAGTATTGAAAACAATCAAACAAAGAAATACAAGGAGAATATCGGTAATAATATTCTTGATTTTATTTACAATAATAAACTATATAACCTTAAGAGGAAACTATTTAGAATATAAAGAATTAGGAGAAAATTATATATCTGTATTTTCAACAAACCTAAAGTATGAATATTCTGTAATTGCAATAAATTTTATAATTTTATATATTATTATGTATTTCACAGGGAGAGGTATAAAAAAAGGTCTAAAAGTTTTTTTTGATGAAGAAAAAAAGGACATGCCTAAATTACCTAATAAATCAATTTCTCTTGTGATAGCAGCGATAGTAAGTGTGGCAACAGCTAATGCATTTACTAATAATATAATCTTGTGTGCAAGTAATGTATCTTTTAATATAACAGATAAATTGTTTAATCTCGATATATCGTTTTTTATGTTTACTGAACCACTAATAAAAATGATTATTATATACATTGGTGTGGTTTTAATAGGAATTACAATATATTCAATATTATATTATGTTGTTGTTTTTAATAAATATTTTGATGGTATTGACAAACAGACTTTTAAGAAAAGCTGGTTAATGGGAGAGATTTACAAAAACCTAAAATTACTTTCAATTATAGTTGCACTATATACACTTGCAAGTTGTTTAGATATTGTTCTTAGTGTGTTTTTAACGACTGATAATAATATAAAATTAGTTGGAGCAGGCTTTATAGATTCCACAATAAAATTATGGGGATATGTAATTTTTAGTGTACTAATAGTAGTAGCAACTTTTAGAGCAATTAATAGTGTCAAAAAAGGAATACAAGGACAGATTTTTAAAAATTTAGTATTAATACCATTATATTTGGTTATTCTATTTATCATTATATTATTATTTGACTTGATATTTGTTCATCCAAATAAATTTGACAAAGAAAAGGAATACATAAAAGAAAATTTAGAAAGTACAAAAAAAGCGTATGGAATCGACTGTGATATTGAAAACGTGGAGTATTCAGGTACTATAACGAATAAAGATATAGAAAACAACCAAAATGTAATTAGAAACGCTGCAATTGTAAACAAAGATATAATACTTAATAACTTAAATTATAGTCAAACAGGTGCTGGATATTACAAATATTCATCAGCAGGAATCTCAAGATATGATGTAAATGGAAGTATGCAATTATTATATATATCACCAAGAGAAATTGTTAACAGCAAAAGAACGTACAATAGTAAGACGTATGAATATACACATGGATATGGAGCAGTTTTAACATCGGCAACATCGTATTCGGAAGATGGTGGAATAAAGTATATTCAAAGTGATATAGCTAAAAAAGAACAAAACATAAAAATAGAAACACCGCAAATATATTATGGATTAGAGACAAATAATACTGCAATCACAAATGGAAAGAATATAGCTGAATATGACTATACAGCAGAAGGAAAAGAATATGAAAGTAAGTATAGTGGAAATTCAGGATTAAGTTTAAACTTTTTTGATAGATTAGCATTAGGTATAAAGACAGGAGATTTGAACTTGGCATTTTCATCGAATATAACGTCTGAAAGTAAAATATTGATAAATAGAAACATTATAAAAAGAGCTAAGAAGGCATTACCAAATGTAATTTATGATACCTTACCTTATACTGTAATCGATGAAAATGGAGATATGTACTGGGTATTAGATGCATATACGACATCAAATAAATATCCATATTCAACATATACAACTGTAGAATACGAAAATCAAAAAATGGAGATAAATTATATAAGAAATTCTATAAAAGTTATAATAAATGCTTATAGTGGTGAAATGAAATTTTACATTACAGATAGAACTGATCCAATAGCAATGGCATATAGAAATATGTACAAAAATTTATTCCAAGATCTAGATGCAAAGATTCCGGAAAGTATATCAGAAAAGTTCGTGTACCCAAAATTTTTATATGATGTTCAAGCAAGCAAGCTTGAAGAGTATCACAACACTAAAGCAGATGTACTTTATAGAAGTGATGATACTTGGGAAAAAGCAACGTATACAACAGGTACATCAAATAAATCTACAAAAACAACTTTAGATTCATACTATACTTTAGTTAAGGAGAATGATGAAAATATAGGATTAATTCAAATATTTATGCCAAAAGGAAAGCAAACAATAACGTCATATTTGGTTGGGACAGTAGAAGATGGAGCAAATGTTTTAAGATTAAAAACCTTGTCTGGAGATACAAATATTTTAGGGCCAACGCAGTTGGATAGTCAAATTTCACAAAATGATGAGATTAAGAAAGTAATTGATAACTTGTTTGTAACTGGCGTTAAGGTTACAAAGAATATGATAATTGTTCCAGTTGGAAATACTATTGTTTATATAGAGCCTATTTATCAAACAGCCATAAATGAATCTAAATTACCTGTTCTTAAAAAGGTTATTGTTGCTTCAGGTAATAAAGTTTCTATAGGCAACAATGTACAAGAAGCTTTAGGAAATTTACTATCTCAGTCTGAAGCTAATATTGAAACTGAGACTCAAGATAATATTGATGGATTGATGGAACTTATAATTAAGGCTAACAATAATTTGACTTCTTCTATAGAAGCTAATAGTTGGGAGATGATAGGAACAGATATCAAGAGATTGCAAGATTTGATTAATCAGATGGAGAAGGAGAAAGAACAAACTAAACAAAATACAGCGTCTGAGAATATATTAAATGAAAATGATGTTTCTGACGATGAAAATATAATTGGATCTGAACAGTAATTTATTAAATAGTTTAAAATATAGACAATCAAAAAACTTACCATTATATAAAAAATGGTAAGTTTTTTTGATTATCCGTTTTTTTATACTCTAGAAAAGACATCATTTAAAATGATATACTTTCAGTAGAAGATAAAGAGCGGGGGTTAAATTTTCTATTTTTCTAATTTATAAAATACTTTTTTACCTTTTTTCAAAATTGCAAACCCACCATTAAAGTCCTTATCCGAAAGAGTATAAGATATATCAGTGATTTTTTCATAATTTAGTAAAATCGAACCTTGAGAAATTAGAGTTTTTGCTTGGCCTTTTGATTCACATATTTTAGCTTGAACTATTGCTTGAACCAATGTACAATTGCAGTCTTCTAATTTACAAGTTGGCATATTTTCTAAAGAACCCTTTCCTTCAAATAATGCTGTAGCTGCTTCTTCAGCTTTTTTTGCTTCGTCTTCACCATGAACTAGTTTTGTTATTTCAAATGCTAAAATCTTTTTTGCTTCATTTATTTTTTCGTCCTTTAAAAATTTAAATTTATTTATTTCATCCATAGGAAGGAATGTAAGCATACATGCTACATTGTATATGCTAGAATCTTCTATATTTCTCCAGTATTGGTAAAATTCATAAGGAGAGGTCTTTTTAGGATCTAGCCATAACGCTCCCTTTTCAGTTTTTCCCATTTTTTTGCCTTCTTTAGTTGTAAGAAGTTTAAATGTTAGTCCAAAAGAGTCCTTTTTTCCTATTTTACGAATAAGCTCAACTCCTCCTATTATATTAGACCATTGATCGTTGCCACCTATTTCAAGTTTACAATTATATTTATTATATAAATGTAGAAAGTCATAAGATTGCATAAGCATATAGCCCATTTCAAAAAATGTTAGCCCAGAATCTTTTCTATTTTTATAGCATTCTGAAGCAAGCATTTTACTAACTGTAAATTTGCTACCTATCTCTCTCATAAAGTCTATATATTTTAAGTCTGAAAGCCATTCATCATTGTTTACTATTACTGCAGCATTGTCACCTTCAAAGCTAACAAATTTTTCTACTTGTTTTTTTATTGATTCAACATTTTGATTGATTTCTTCTTTAGTAAGCATTTTCCTCATATCATTTTTTAGTGAGGGGTCACCAATTACGGCAGTACCACCACCCATAAGAATAATTGGCTTATGTCCACATTTTTGCATATGACTTGCTACCATTAATGATACAAAGTGACCTACATGAATACTATCTGCAGTGGGATCAATTCCTATGTAAAATGCAATTTTTTCTTTTTCTAAAAGATCTTTTATCTCCTGAGGGTGCGTCATTTGTTCTATATAATTTCTTTCTTGTAATATGTTTAGTACGTTTGCCATTAAAGTCCTCCTTGAAATTTGTATATTTTTAATGAATATTAATTAAATAATTTTTTATAACTTTTTAATCCTTCATAATCTAAAAATCTATTTAAATTACTTAATGCAATACCTGTTTCATTACACACTTCAGAAAGAGTGTTACAATTTGATCCATTTTTTTCCATAAAATCTTTAAAGGCTGATAGTTCTTGATCATCTTTTGACTGACATTTGGAACATACATAACCTCCGCTAGTAAAAAAAACTCCACAACGAGCACATCTAACTACTTCCATATTTATTACCTCCATTAATTTTTATAAAAATATTTAATTTTTCTGTATTGTAACATAATTTACAAAAAAAAGAAATATGTTTTAAAAATTTTATTGATATTTTACTCAAAATATAGTAAAATATGTAAAGTTCAGGACAAAAGTTAATATAAATGCATAAAAGTTATAATTTTATTTTAAGAATAAAAATGTAGCTATAAAAATATATGGAGGTCAATATGTTAGAACAACTTATTTTTACTACACTTGCAGTAGCTTTATTCGCTATAGGCTTTTTTAAAATGATGCATGAAAACGATACTAGTTACCTTGCACTTATTTTTATACAAGCAATAGGAATTGCCATCGATTTTATATTGTACGTATCAGGCATTAAAATGAATATATTTATAAAAGTGCTGATATATACATTGTCAATATTTATACCAATCATAATATATATGTTACAAAGAAGGAACATTGATGTCATTAAATTTATAAGGCAAACAAGAATTAAATTTCTATTAATAACTGGAAATGAAAAAAAGGCAAAAGAAATATTGAATACAATAATAAAGAAAGATCCAAATAATTACGAAACACATAAATTACTTGCGAAAATTTATGAAAATGAAGGTGGAGTAAGGAAAGCTATAGAAGAATATGTTACATGTATTGAATTAAATAAAAAGGATTATGATTCCTATTACAAAGTTTCAACATTTATGATAGATTTAGGAAAAAAAGATGAAGCAATTCAAATGCTATCAAGTCTTTTATCTAAAAAGCCTGATTACTATAATGCAACTATAGATTTGGGAAATTTGTTAATGCAAAAAGAACAATATAAAGAAGCTGTAAATGTATTTTCAGAAGCTTTAAAGTATTGCACAATAAGCTATGAGCTAAACTATTATTTAGGAATGAGCTACACAATGCTAAATGACTTTCAAAATGCAAAAATATGCTATGAAAAATCAGCAGAAATAAATTCGTTAATGTACAGGTCAAAATATAATTTAGCACAAATTGCAATGTTATATAAAGAAATAGATTTAGCAGAAAAATATTTTACCGAAGCAATGCAAGATGAAGATTTAGAAGCAGACAGCTATTTTGAGCTAGCAAAGATAAAACTAATACAAGGTCAAAAAGATTTAGCAATTAGATATTCTAATATAGCAATTGATATAGATAGCGAAAAAATTGCAGCTAAAATTAAAAGTGAACCACTCTTTATACCAATACTTATTAAGATATCGATACCCTTTAATTTAGAAAAAAGAGAGGAAAAAAATAAAATGTCTGAAAATGAGCAAAGGGCAAAGAATCATTTAGAGGAGACTTCTAATATTACTAGAAACATGGGATATAATAAGGAAGAGTGGAAAACAAAAAGACAGAGCATGGATAAAGAGTATGAGGAGCCATTTAGAGATTGATACTAATTAAAAAAGATAGAAATATTTTAAATTTACATATGATTAGATATTAGCTGTAATAATCATGAAATCTGTAAAAAACTCTTGACAAAAAATAAAAAAAGGTGTAAAGTATATTTGTATTACAAAAAAAGAGGAAATATATGGAAGAAAAAATAAAAATAAGTATGCTTCTTCAGATTTATGGAAAGTTACTTACAAAAAAACAATACGAATTTGTAGATTACTATTATAATGAAGATTTATCACTTTCAGAAATAGCAGAAAACCAAAACATAACAAGACAAGCAGTAAGAGAAATTTTAGAAAAATCAAAAAAAAAGCTAGAAGAATACGAAGAAAAAGTTATGTTTTACAGTAAAATTAATAAAGTGAATCTAATACTAGATAAATTAGAGACAAATAATAAAAAAGAAATACAAAAAATAAGAAAAATATTAAATGACTAAAGGAGGTCATTATGGCTTTTGAAGGATTATCATCAAGATTGCAAGAAATTACCAGAAAAATTAAAGGAGAAGCAAGAATTACAGAAAGTAATATGAAAGATATGCTTCGTGAAGTAAAACTTGCACTATTAGAAGCAGACGTAAATTATAAAATAGTAAAAGAATTTATAGCAAGCATACAGGAAAAAGCACTAGGTCAAGATGTTCTAAAATCATTAAAACCAGGAGAGCAAGTTGTAAAAATAGTTAAAGATGAATTAGTTGATTTACTTGGTGGAACAGATAGCAAAGTGAATATCTCACCAAATCCACCTACAATAATAATGTTAGTAGGTCTTCAAGGTGCTGGTAAAACAACCATGGCAGGAAAACTTGCAAACTATCTAAGAAAAAATGGTAAAAAGCCACTAATGGTAGCTTGTGATGTTTATAGACCTGCAGCTATAAAACAGCTACAAGTTATAGGAGCTCAGCTTAATATTCCGGTATATAGCGAAGAAAATTCAAAAAATGTTGTAGAAATTGCAAAAAGAGCAATGAATACTGCTATTTCAAAGCTAAATGATGTTATAATTTTAGATACGGCGGGACGTCTTCAAATTGATGATACACTAATGCAGGAACTTCAAAATGTGAAAAAACAAGTAAGACCACATGAAATTTTACTTGTAGTAGATAGTATGACTGGTCAAGAAGCAGTAAATGTTGCACAAACATTCAATGAGAAAGTTGGAGTAGATGGAGTTATTCTAACAAAGCTAGATGGTGATACTCGTGGTGGTGCTGCACTTTCTGTTAAAAAAGTTACAGGTAAACCAATCAAATTTATAGGTGTTGGTGAAAAACTAAATGAACTTGAAGAATTCCATCCTGAAAGAATGGCATCAAGGATTTTGGGAATGGGAGACGTACTTTCGATTATAGAAAAGGCTGAACAAGCAATAGATCTAGAAGAGGCAGAAAGACTAGAAAAACAACTTAAAAAGAATAAATTCGATTTAGATGACTATTTAGCGCAATTAAGACAAATTAAAAAAATGGGTTCATTTTCTTCGATTCTTAAAATGATACCAGGAATGGGAAAAATTAAGAATATAGATGTTAATGACAAAGAATTTGATAAAATAGAGGCCATTATTTGTTCTATGACAAAGCAAGAAAGAAAAAACCCAAAGATGTTAAATGCAAGTAGAAGAAAAAGAATAGCTAGCGGAAGTGGAACTAAAGTTAATGATATTAATAAATTTATGGAATCTTTTGAAATGACACAAAAAATGATGAAGCAAATGCAAAACAAAGGCCAAATGAAAAAGATGATGAAGGGACTTAAACTTGACCAGATAGATAATTTCAAAGATTTAATGAAATAGTTATTAAATTTTTAAATTATATTTTAAAAATAGCTTTTTAAAATATAATTTAATATAGGGCGAATGGTATGATTTTTGAATTATTAAATTCGCTAATATAAATAATGTTAGAAATACATCTAAAAAATAAATTCAAAATTTCTAGCTATAATTTTGTTAGGAGGTGAAAAAATATGGTAAAAATTAGATTACAAAGAGAAGGAAAGAAAAAAGCTCCTTTCTATCATATAGTAGTTGCTGATTCTAGATCTCCAAGAGATGGAAAAATTATCGAACAAATAGGTACATATGATCCAATGACAGAACCATCATCAATCAAATTAGACAAAGAAAAGGTTGAAAAATGGATTAAAAATGGTGCTAAACCAACAGATACAGTTAAAGCTTTAATTGAAAAAGCAAAATAGTTTTCGTAATAAGGAAGGTTTAGTGATTAATATGAAAGAAATTTTAGAAACAATAATTGCAAATCTAGTTGAAAACAAAAATGAAGTACAAATAAATGAAAGACAAGAAGAGCAAGAAATAGTTTTTGAAGTAAAAGTTGCTGAAGGCGACATGGGCAGAGTTATAGGTAAGCAAGGAAAAATTGCAAAATCTATAAGAACTGTTATGAAAGCTGTGGCCTCAAAAGAAAAAAGAAAGATTACGGTAGAATTTTTGGATAATTAATGCCTTTGAAAGGATTAAAAAATGAAGAATTTAGAGGTGGGTCAAATAGTCAATACATTTGGAATAAAAGGTTTTGTAAAAATTTATCCATATGTAGATGACATAAAAAGATTTGACGATTTAAAACAAGTATATGTAAATATTAGAAAAGAATTAAAAAAGCTTGAAATTGAAGAAGTAAAATATCAAAAAAATATGGTACTTGTTAAATTTAAAGGAATTGAAACTGTCGAAGAAGCAGAACGTTTAAGAAATGCTTATGTTGAAATAGATAGATGTGATGCAATTCCATTAGAAGAAGGAACATATTTTATTGCAGACTTACTAGAGTCGCAGGTTTATACAGATAAAGGGGAATTTCTTCGGAATATTGAAGGATATTTTTAATACTGGAAGTAATGACATATATGTTGTAAAAAATGACCTTGGAAAATCGATTTTGCTTCCTGCAATACAAGACGTAATTAAAATTGTAGATGTGGAAAACAAAACAATAACAGTTCATTTGTTAGAAGGTTTAGTATAATATGAGCAAAATTAAATTTGATTGTTTAACTCTTTTCCCTGAAATGTTTGACAGCTTAAAGCAAAGCATTATAGGAAGAGCGATTGAAAAAGAAAATATTGAATTAAATCTAATTAATATAAGAGATTTTTCAAAGGATAAACATAAAAAAGTTGATGACACTCCATATGGAGGAGGTGCAGGTATGGTTATGAAGGCAGATGTTGTTTATGATGCATTTAAGTCAATTGATCAACAAAATGCAAAAGTAATCTACATGTCACCACAGGGAAAACCTTTGAATCAAAAAAAAGTTGAGGAATTATCCAAATACGAGCATCTTATAATTCTATGTGGTCATTATGAAGGGATAGATCAAAGAGTAATAGATAAAATTGTAGATGAAGAAATTTCAATAGGTGACTATGTACTAACAGGTGGTGAAATTCCTGCAATGGTATTAATCGATTCAGTATCAAGATATACTGAAGGAGTAATTAACAAAGAGTCTATCGAGGAAGAATCATTTACAAATGGGCTTCTAGAATACCCACAATACACAAGACCAGAGGTATTTGAAGGTAAAAGAGTACCCGATGTATTACTTTCTGGAAATCACCAAAATATTGCTAAATGGAGAAAAGAAGAGGCTCTAAGAATAACAAAAATTAAAAGGCCGGATCTTTTAAAATAAAAAGATGTACTAGTTTTATAGTACCGCTCAAGGAAAACTATTGTCTAAAAATATATTTTAATAAAAAATATAATTATAAAAATTTTAGCGCCAATAGTTCAAAAATATAAGGAGGAAAATTTAAAATGGATATAATAAAATCTATTGAACATGAACAACTAAAATCAACAATACCAGATTTAAAAGTTGGTAATACAGTTAGAGTTCATGTAAGAATCAAAGAAGGAAACAAAGAAAGAATACAAGTTTTTGAAGGAATAATAATTAAAATTCAAGGTGGAGGAATTAATAAAACATTTACTGTAAGAAAAACATCTTATGGTGTAGGTGTTGAAAAAACATTCCTAATTCACTCACCATTAGTTGAAAAAGTAGAGTTAGTAAGAGTTGGTAAAGCAAGACGTGCTAAATTATTCTACTTAAGAGACAGAGTAGGAAAATCTGCTAAGACTAAAGAGGTTATAGGAGCTAGAATCGAAGACAAAGAAATTGTTATTAAAGAAGCAGAAAATTCAGCAACTAAGGAAGAAGCAGTAGAAGATAATAAAGTTACAGAAACAGTTGCTACAGAAGCACCAGCTGAAACTACAGCTGAATAATTGTAGAAGAGATAATTTAAGATGAATTCTTAAATTATCCTTTTTACATTATACTCATGTTTATGCTTTAGGAAACATTATTACTGCTAAACAAAAGAATATAAAATAAAAACTTTATAGTTTCGGACTTTAGTGCAATAATAGGTACTAAAGTCATTTTATTAATAAATAAAGTATATCCTAAATGCAAATAAGTAAAAGTGTTTGAAAAATAATTACAATTTTGGCAAGGAATGAGGTTAAAAATGAGAATAAGATTTAAAAAATGGGCAAGACCAGAATTAGAAGCAAGTTCATTCTACATTGGTAATCCAGAAGAAGTCAGAGGAAAATGGAAAGAAAAATTTAAAAATCATAAGCAAGATATACATCTAGAACTTGGATGTGGAAAAGGAATTTTCATATCAAACATTGCTGTTCAAAATCAAGATATAAACTATATTGCAATAGATTTAGTAGATGCAATGTTAGGACTGGCTAAACGAAATATAGAGCAAGTTTATAAGGAAGCAGAAAAAGAGGTAACAAATGTATTATTAACAAGATTCGATATTGAAAGAATAGGATTAATACTATCAAAAGAGGATCAAATTAAAAGAATATACATAAATTTTTGCAATCCATGGCCAAGAGGAAAACATCACAAAAAAAGACTAACTCATACGAGACAATTAGAAAAATACAAAGAATTTTTATCAGATAATGGGGAAATTTTTTTTAAAACTGATGATGACGAACTTTTTACAGAAAGTTTAAATTATTTTAATAAATCAGGATTTAATATCGAAAAAATAACATATGATTTACACAAAGAACCAATTTTTGAAAATAATATAGAGACAGAGCATGAAAGAATGTTTAGCGAGCAGGGAATAAAAATAAAAGCAGTAATAGCAAAAAGGGTAATATAGCCTGAAATTACCTCCAAAAAAAGCTTGAAAAATAAAAAATATATGATATAATAGAACCATCAAAAAAGGAAAGGAAGAAATGAAATGGAAGAAATAAAAATATTCGGACACAGAAACCCAGATACAGATACAATAATGTCAAGTTTAGTATTAGAGGATTTAGAAAATAAAGCAGGATTTAACAAAGTAAAAGCATATAGATTAGGAAAGATAAGCAAAGAAACTGAATATGCACTTAATTATTTCAAAGTGGAAGCACCAGAACTTTTAGAAGAAGTACAACCAGGACAAAAAGTAATGTTAGTAGATCATAATGAATTTTCACAAAGTGTATCAGGAATAGAAAAGGCAAAAATATTAAGAGTAGTAGATCATCATAAAATAGCAGAATTCCAAACATCAGAGCCACTTTTCTATTTATCAATGCCAGTAGGATGCACATCAACCATTTTATATGATATGTATAAAACAAATAATATAGAGATATCAGAGAAAATTGCAGGGTTAATGTTAAGTGCAATTCTATCAGATACACTTTTATTAAAATCACCAACATGTACGCCAAAAGATATAGAAGTTGCAAATGATTTAGAGAAAATTGCAGGAGTTAATTTAAATGAATATGGATTAAATATGTTAAAAGCAGGAACAGACTTAAGTGAATTTACACCAAATGAATTAATCAATATTGATTCAAAACCATACACAACAAATGGTATAAAATATCAAGCTGCACAGGTAAATACGGTAAGTATAGAAGATGTGTTAAAAGATAAAGAAGAAATAGAAAAAGCTATGAAGGACTTTATGGATTCAAATAATGTAGATTCATTTTTACTTATGATTACAGACATAATAGAAAATAATTCCCAACTTATTGTGCTAGGGAAGCCAGAAATAGCTGAAAAAGCATTTAATATAAAACTGAAAGATAATATGGCATTTTTACCAGGAGTAGTTTCAAGAAAGAAACAAATAGTACCACAGATTGAAAGTGTTTTATAGGAAAGAAGGATTTATTAACTATGGAGGAAACTAAAAGTAGAGTTAGGGATATTTTAGAGTGGATAGTATGCATAATTATAGCATTAATCATTGCAATTGTTTTTAGATACTATATAGGCACACCAACAATGGTAAAACAACCGTCCATGTATCCAACACTTAAAGAAAATCAAAGATTATGGCTTAATAGATGGAATAGAACGGTAAAGAAAATGCCAGAGAAAGGTGATATAATAACATTTGAAGCTCCAACAACTACTGTTTTATCATTAGATGAAATAAAAAAGTCACAGGTTGCTAGATACGAAAATGGACCTACTAGTATATTAGGTAAATTTACATTTTATGTTCTAGAAAATGGAAAAATTAGCTACATAAAAAGAGTAATTGGACTGCCAGGAGACCATATAGTAATAAAAGATGGAAAAGTATATATAAATGATAAGGAGTTTGATGAGAGCTATCTTCAACCTGGAGTAGTAACAGATAATGGAAGAGGATATTGTACAGATATAGTAGTACCTGAGAATTCTGTATTTGTAATGGGAGATAATAGAACACAAAGTACAGACAGTAGATGTTTTGGATGCATTCCATTAGAAAAGATAGAAAGCAAAGTTTGGATTAGAATTTGGCCTTTAGATAAATGGGGAAAAATTGATAAATAATTGCAAATGTTTTTATTTGCATGTATTACTTAATAAAGCCAACAATGTTACATTTATTACAAAAATATAGAAAGAAGTGAATAGATAAATGTATGAAAATATAATTGGAAATGACAAAATAAAGCAAGAATTAGCCTATTCAGCAAGTTTAAATTTAATTTCACATAGTTATCTATTTATTGGAACAGAAGGAATAGGAAAAAAAATGATAGCAAAGGAATTTGCAAAAATGCTTTTATGCGAAGCGAGTGACAAAAAAATAAAAAAATATTGTAACAAATGTAAATCTTGTATAGAATTTGACACAAATAATAATCCGGATTTTTTTCTGATAGAGCCTAATGGAAACAGCATAAAAATAGAACAAATAAGAGAAGTACAAAGAAAAATAATAGAGGAGCCGATAATATCTAAAAAAAAGGTATATATAATAAATGACAGCGATAAGATGACAAAAGAGGCTCAGAATGCACTTCTAAAGACATTAGAAGAACCACCAGAGTTTGTTATTATTATTTTGATTGGTTCAAACAAGGATGATTTTTTAACAACTATAAAATCAAGATGCAATATAATACAATTTAATAATATTCCAGATGAAAAAATTCAAAAATACTTAGAAGAAAAATATCAAATAAAAAACCTTGAAACAAATATGATAAGAGCATTTGGCGGTAGTATAGGTAAAGCCGAAGTTCTAAGAGAAAAACAAGAATTATATCAGGCTGTTTACAATTGTATAGATAAAATTGAAGGATTAGATTTAATAGATATGATAAAACAAGCTGATATAATCTATAAATCTCAAGAAGATAGATTTGAAATTTTAGAATACATAAATGTTATACTATTTGAAAAATCAAAAACAAATTTAAAGTACTTAAATGGTATAGATATTGTAGAGAAAACAAAGCAACGATTAAAAGCAAATAGTAATTACAATATGTGTATAGACAATATGTTATTTAGCTTATGGGAGGAAATGAATTTTGAAGAACATAGTAGGAATTAGATTTAGAAAATTAGGCAAAATATATTTTTTTGATCCACAATACTTAGTAGTTAAGAAGGATGAGCTCGTAATCTTAGAAAATGAAGATGGAGAAGACATTGGAACAGTTGTAATTCCAAACAGAAAAATAAGCGAAGACAAATTAACAGCACCACTTAAAAAAGTAATAAGAATTGCTAATCCAAAAGACATAAAGCGTTATAACGAGTGTAAAAACAAAGAAAAAGAAGCATTTGAGTATTGTAATAAAAAAATAAAAGAGTTTGATCTAAAGATGAATCTAACAGATGTTGAGTGTAAGTTAGACAATACCAAATTGCTATTCTATTTTACAGCAGATGGAAGAATCGATTTTAGAGAACTAGTAAAAAATCTCGCAGCACAATATAAAACTAGAATTGAACTAAGACAAATAGGAGTAAGGGATGAGATAAAAAGGTTAGGAGGAAATGGAGTCTGTGGCAGAGAATTATGTTGTTGTTCATTCCTAAGTGATTTTGAAACTGTTTCAATAAAAATGGCAAAAGACCAAAACCTAGCACTAAATCCATCAAAGATTTCTGGAAACTGTGGAAGGCTAATGTGTTGCCTAAAATATGAAGATGAGGTTTATCAGGAAAAAATATCAAAATTGCCACATGTAGGAGCAATGGTTAAAACACCGGATGGTACTGGAGAAGTAGATAATGTGGAAATTTTAGCTGAAATTATAAGAGTTAAGTTCAAAAATGGTGATGTATATAAATATAAAAAATATAATGTAAAAGATATAAAAATTATAAAAGATGTAGAAAAACAAGAAGAACAAATAAGTAAAGAAGAAATGGAAGAACTTAAAAAAATGGAACAAATGGATTAATAATTAAAGATATATAATATGTAAAGGTGGTGAAAAAAATGGCATATAAAATAGACAAAGAAAAATGCATAGCATGTGGTGCATGTGTAGAAGCATGTCCAATGGGATGTATTGCTATAGGTAGTGATGGAAAGGCAGAGGTTAATCAAGATATATGTATAAGTTGTGGCACATGTGCTGCTGTCTGTCCAGTAGAGGCACCAGCTGAGGAATAATGGTATTTTGGGGACGTTTCGTTTTTACCCTTATGTGGTAGAGCAACAAACGTCCCTAGATTAATAATAAAGTTAAATGTTAAATATTAAATATAAAACATTAATTAGTAACCTTTTCGTTCTATTTTTTTATTGACATTTAACAAATTTAGTCATATACTTGTTTTATCAAATTGTTAAAGGAGGATTTTATGAGTAACTTAATAGAAATTAGATGGCATGGAAGAGGCGGACAAGGCGCAAAAACTGCTTCATTGTTGCTTGCAGATGCTGCGTTCAACACTGGAAAGTACATTCAAGGATTTCCAGAATATGGACCAGAAAGAATGGGAGCTCCTATTACTGCTTACAATCGTATAAGTGATGAACCAATAACGGTACATAGTAATATTTATAATCCAGACTATGTTGTAGTTATTGATGATACTTTGTTAGAGTCAGTTGATGTAACGGCAGGACTTAAAGAAAAAGGCGCAATTGTTATTAATACAACAAAACCTGAAAATTATTTAAAAACCGCACTTAATGGATACAATGGAAAAATCTATACAATTGATGCAAGAAAAGTTTCTATGGAAACACTTGGAAAATATTTTCCAAACACTCCAATGCTAGCAGCTATTGTAAAAGTAAGCAATATTATGTCTGATGAGGCGTTTCTAAAGGATATGGAAGGATCATTTAAGCATAAATTTGCTAAAAAACCTGAGGTAATCGAAGGAAATATGAAAGCGCTTCAAATGGCTTTAAATGAAATAAAATGTATTAATTAATATTATAAAAGATATGCTAAAGGTATTTGCTATTTTTAAGTAAAATGCCACATGGCAGAAAGGAAAAAATATGACTGATATAAATAAAAATACGCCTATGGAAGAATTAACAATAGGTGGAAACATATACAATGCAGGAAATTCTAAAGAATGTAAAACAGGTGACTGGAGAAGTATTTGCCCTATTTATATAGAAGATAAATGTAAACAATGCGGACTATGCTGGCCAGTATGTCCTGAAAACGCAATTCCAGTATCAAAAGAAACCTTAAAAAGGGGAGACTTTAACTTTGATTACTGCAAAGGTTGCGGAATATGCGCAAAAGTTTGTCCTTTTAAAGCAATAGAAATGAAGGAAGAAGGTGTAAATTAATATGAGTATTAGAGAAAGATTAAGCGGTAATGAAGCGTCAGCTACCGCAATGAAACAAATAAATCCGGATGTTGTAGCAGCATTCCCTATTACACCATCAACAGAAATTCCTCAATATTTTTCAAACTTTGTAGCAAATGGAACTGTAGATACAGAATTCGTTGCAGTTGAAAGTGAACACAGCGCAATGAGTGCGTGTATAGGTGCAGAAGCTGCAGGTGCAAGAGCTATGACGGCTACATCTGCAAATGGATTGTCATACATGTGGGAAATGATTTATATAGCATCGAGTCTTAGACTCCCTATAGTAATGAGTCTAGTAAATCGAGCTGTTTCAGGACCTTTAAACATTCACAATGACCATTCAGACGCAATGGGTGTTCGTGATAGTGGATGGATTATGCTATTTTCAGAGAATAATCAAGAAGCATATGATAATTTACTTATGGCACACAAAATTGCAGAACATAAGGATGTTCTACTACCTCTTATGGTATGTCAAGATGGATTTATAACATCACATTCAATAGAAAATATAAATTTGGAAGAAGATTCAGAAGTAAAAAAATTTGTTGGAACATACAATCCAGAACATTATTTATTAAATAGCAAAGAGCCTATTTCAATTGGACCTTTAGATCTTCAAGCTTATTTGTTTGAACACAAAGCGCAACAAGCTGAGGCTATGAAGAAAGCAAAGGATGTTATTTTAGACGTTTCAAAACAATTTGAAGAATGGACAGGAAGAAAATACGGTTTATTTGAAGAATATAAATTAGAAGATGCTGATTTTGCAATTGTTTGTATGAATTCAACAGCAGGAACAACAAAATTTGTGGTGGACAAATTGCGTAAGCAAGGAATTAAAGCTGGTTTATTAAAAATAAGAGTATATAGACCGTTCCCTGCTAAAGAGATTGCAAGTTCTTTAGCACATGTAAAAGCTGTTGCAATTTTAGATAAATCAGACTCGTTAAATGCTGCAGGAGGGGCTTTATTTACAGATGTAACATCAGGAATGCAAGTTAATAATGTAAACGTACCTACAGTAAGCTATATTTACGGAATTGGTGGTAGAGATGTACCAGCTGAGCAAATTGAATCAGTATATGAGGATTTGAAAAAAATAGTAACAAGTGGCGGAAAGATACAAAACCCATATAGATATTTAGGACTAAGAACAAGGGAGGCGAATGAATAATGTCATATAACATGAAAGAAGTAGTAGCAAATAAACCATCAAGATTTGCAGAAGGACATAAAATGTGTGCAGGTTGTGGAGCTCCAGTTGTTGCAAGACACATTCTAAGAGCTTTAAAAGAAGAAGACCATGCAGTAATATCTTGCGCAACAGGATGTATGGAAGTTTCAACGTTTACATACCCATATACATCTTGGACAGATTCTTTTATTCACTCAGCATTTGAATGTGCTTCATCAACATTATCAGGAGCCGAAGCTGCATATAAATCACTAAAAAAACAGGGAAAATTACCAAATGACAAAACAACAAAATTTATTGCTTTTGGAGGAGACGGAGGAACATATGACATTGGACTTCAAAGTTTATCAGGAGCAATGGAAAGAGGACATGATTTAACATATGTATGCTATGATAATGGTGCATACATGAATACAGGAATCCAACGTTCATCTGCAACACCAAAATTTGCTGACACAACAACATCGCCAGCAGGAACGGTAATTCCAGGAAAAATGCAATCAAGAAAAGATTTAACAACAATTTTAGCTGCACATCACATAAAATATGCAGCACAAACAATTGCAATGGCAGATTTTAGAGACTTATATGAGAAAGCAGAAAAAGCTATATACACAGAAGGACCAACATTCTTAAATGTATTATCACCATGTCCACGAGGTTGGGGATATGATACATCAGACCTTATGACAATAAACAAATTAGCAGTTCAAACATGCTATTGGCCACTATATGAAGTAGTAGATGGAAAATATAAAATAACTAATAAACCAGCTAAAAAACTTCCAATACAAGAATTCCTAAGACCACAAAGACGTTTTAAACATATGTTTAAACCAGGAAATGAATGGATGATTGAAGAATTCCAAAAAGAAGTTGATAGAAGATGGCAGGAGCTTTTGGATTTGGAGGAAATGACCAATAAATAACCAAAAAACGTAAAAACTAATTTTCAGAAAAGATGAGCAATTTTGTTTATCTTTTTCTTTATAGAAGGGAATATTCTATAATACAAAAAAGAAAGAGGAAATAAATTGGAACTAAGAGGACAGATAATAGGAATAATATACCAAAACGAAATAAATAGCTATACGGTAGCAGAAATTTATGATGAAGCAAACGAGCAATCTGAAACGATAGTAGGCTACTTACCATTTATAACAGAAGGTGATGAACTAAAGTTAATTGGAAATTTTGTAGAACACAAAGAATATGGAAAACAATTTAAAGTAAATACATTTGAGAAGTTAATGCCACAAACACTAGATGCATTAGAAAAATATTTAGGAAATGGTACAATAAAGGGAGTAGGAAGAAGAACTGCTAAAAAAATAGTTGAAAAATTTAAAGAAGAAACAATACACATAATAAAGTGTGAACCTCAAGAGCTTACTAAAATAAGAGGAATAACTATGATAAAAGCAGAGGAAATATCGCGAAGTTTCATAGAACATTGGGAGATATGGCAAATTGTAGGATTTTTAGAAAGATTTGGGCTTGGTGCGGATAATGCGAAAAAGGTTTATGATAAGTTTGGAATAAATTCAATGGAAGAGATAAAAGCAAATCCCTATATTTTAGTGGATATATCAAGAGGAGTAGACTATAAGCAAATAGACAAGATGGCTTTAGACTTAGGATTTGAAAAAAACGATTCTAAAAGAATAAAAAGTGGAATCAAATATGCTCTAATTCAGATAACATATAATGGACATTGTTGCACTATTCTAGAGAACCTTGAAGAATATGTTTTTAATTTATTAGGAGTATCAAAAAATGAAATAGAAAATGAAATAATAAATTTAAAAGCAAGTGGAGAAATTGTAATAGAAGAAAGAGGAGACTCAGAAGAATGGGTATACTTAGAAGGTTTTTATAAAACAGAACAACAGATAGCAACAAGGATAATAAAATTAGATGAAGCTAAAAATGAAAAATACATAAAACATATAGAAGAAGAACTAGAAAAAATAGAAAAATGCAATAAAATAAAACTTTCAATTAAGCAAATAGAAGCGTTAAAAGCTGTAAACAAAAACAATGTAACAATAATAACAGGAGGGCCTGGTACAGGAAAAACAACTATAATAAAAAGCATAATACAACTTTATGAGAAAAAAGGAAAAAAAATAATACTATCAGCTCCAACAGGGAGAGCTGCAAAGCGTATGACAGAAACAACAGGAAAAAATGCAAGTACTCTTCACCGACTTTTAGAAATAGGCAAAATCAACGAAGAAGATGCATATAAAAATTTATCAAATTACCAAGGAACACCAATAGATGGAGATATAATCATTGTAGACGAAGTATCAATGGTAGACATGTTTTTAATGAATTATTTATTAAAAAGTATCTATATTGGAAGTAAATTGATTCTAGTAGGAGATGTAGATCAACTTTCTTCAGTAGGACCTGGTAGTGTTTTAAAAGACTTGATAGAATCGGAGAAGATAACAACAATAAAGCTAGATAAAATTTTTAGACAAGCAGCAAAGAGCAAAATTATTGTAAATGCACACAGAGTAAATAGTGGGGAAAGGTTTATTTCAAAAGAAGAAATAGATTTAGATTCTAATCAAGACTTTTTCTTTATAAAACAGTCAAATCAAGAAAAGATATTAAGTGAAATATTATCACTTTGCACGGGAAGATTGGAAAAGTTTGGAAATTATCATTTTATAGAAGACATACAAGTATTAACTCCAACCAAAAAAGGGTTACTCGGAACTAAAGAACTAAATATGTATTTGCAAGAGGCAATAAATCCTCAAGACAATAAAAAAAGTGAAAAAAAATTAGGAAGTGTAACTTTTAGGGTAGGAGATAGAATAATGCAAATAAAAAATAACTATGACATATATTGGGAAAGATATGGAAATAAACATGAAACTGGAACAGGAGTATTTAATGGAGAAATAGGTACAATAATTGCAATAGATATACCAAATAAAGCCATAGAAATACAATTCGATGATGATAAAGTAGCATGGTATGAATTTTCAGAGCTAGAACAAATAGAACACAGCTATGCGGTAACCATCCATAAAGCGCAAGGAAGCGAATTCAATGTTGTAATAATGTGCATTCCTAAGGCAGCACCAATGTTACTTACAAGAAATCTGCTATATACAGGAATAACAAGAGCAAAAGAGCTGTTAATAATAATTGGTGCAGATGAAACTATTAGATTTATGATTCAAAATGTTGATAGTAAAAAGAGGAATACTGGGCTTAAATATAGACTGATGTAAGTTAGGTGATAATTTTCTAAATTATCAATTGTAAAAAAGAAAGAGGGAATCAAAAATAATAGAAAAAATACTACAAATAATATACCCGCCAATGTGCTCAATATGTGGAGCCCCAAATAAAGAATATTTATGTAAGAAATGTGAGAATAAATTAAAACAAATAGAAGCAATATCAAATTATACTATTAATTCAGATAATAAAGTATTGAAAAGAGATGAAAATTCGGAAATAGAACAATCAAAAAAGACGGAAACAGAATATTTCGAAAATCAGATTTATGGATTCATTTACGAGGGAGTTATAAGAAAATTAATATTGCAATATAAATTTGGGAATAAACCATATATATACAGAACATTTAAAAATTTTTTTGAAAAAAATGAAAAATTGGGTTTGTTTTTTAAAAAATATGATATAATAGTGCCAGTTCCAATAAGTAAGAAGAGATTTAAGAATAGAGGATACAACCAATCAGATTTACTTGCAAAAGATTTAGCAAAGGACTTCGGTTTAGAATATGCATCAAACGTATTAATAAAAATAATAGATAACAAGAGGCAAAGTACATTAAGTCAGAAACAAAGAACTTTAAATGCCAAAAATGTATATATTGTAAAAGAAAATTACAAAATAATAAATAAAAAGATTCTTTTATTAGATGATGTGTATACAACTGGAGCTACTTGCAATGAGTGTGCAAGGGTTTTAATAGAAGCAGGAGTTAAAGAAGTTGGAGTATTTACTATAGCTAAAGATTAATAAGAATTAAAAATATAACAAGAGGAGGAAAATGTTAGATTTGTTAAACTAACATATGATAAGAAAAATGGAAGAATTAGTAGAAAGTATACTAGACTATATAAGGTCTGATTATACAGATTATGCAATAATGATAAACGGTGAATGGGGATCAGGAAAAACATATTTCTGGAATAACCAAATAAAGAAAAAAATAGACACAATGAAGCTTAATGGGAAAAACTATACAACTATATATATGTCTTTATATGGAATTTCTAATCTAGAAGAAATAAGTAAAAAAATCTTTATGGAGACAAGTCAATTAATGGATAGAGACCTAAGAAAGTTCATGAACACACACGGTCAGATTACAATCCCGGAATATGCAAAAACAGGAATAGATATGGCAAATTTTTTTGGAGCGAAAGCACCAGGAAATAAAGTGAATTATGAAGAATTTTTTTCTACGGACGACAAGGTTTTATGCTTTGATGACTTAGAAAGAGCGAATGTTGACGTAATAGATATTTTAGGGTATATAAATAATTTTGTAGAGCATGATCATATAAAAACAATTATAATATGTAATGAAAAAGAACTATCAACAAAAATAAAAAGTAGTAATTTAGAAATGAAAACATTTATAGCCACATATCTATTAGATAAACAGGGAGAATTAAACAGAACTGAAAATGATATGCCAATGGTTGAGAAAATTCAAGAAAAAATAGAGCATGTATTCGATAAGGCAAACGATTATGAAAGAATAAAAGAAAAACTAGTAGGAGAAACTTTTGAATATGCGCCACAATTTGATTATATAATAAACGGTATACTTATGAGATACGAGTCAAACAGAGACCTTATGAAGTTCTTAAGAGAAAATACAATTTTAATAATGAGTACATTCAAAAAAAGTGGAACAAGAAATCTACGTATACTAAAACATGCACTAAATGATTTTAGTAAAATTTATGAAATGGTAAATAAGTTTTATCCAAACACAAATCATTTAGTAATGAAAACTATGCTTATTTTTACAATTGCAATGTCATTTGAAATAAAAGCGGGCAAAATAACGAAAGAAAAATTTAAAAACATTGAAAACAATGAAGAATATAAATCAATATTGGTTTCATCAAGAGTACTTATGGATAATAGGCAATTTTATATAAAAGAATTTGACAGTAACTATTATTACAACTTTAAAGCAGAATATAGATTCTTTAAATTTATAGAATACTATATTCGAACAAGGATTTTTGACATGAAAATTTTTAAGACAGATATGGAAGAAATAGAAAAATCATTAAATGCAAAAGAAATTCCAGCATACAAACAAATCTTAACACAAGAATATTGGAAGATACAAGATGACAAGTTTTTTATTATTGTAAATGAAGCGCTAGAGGATGTAAAGAAAGGCGAGATGGAGCTAATAGATATGGTAAAACTTTTTGCATATTATATCCATTTTATAAAAAAAGACCTTATAAGTTATGATTTAAAAAATTTAAAAAGTATGTTTATAAATGGAATGAACTTAGCTAGCCTTCATTCTAGCTATTGTGATAATGTAGAAGAAGAGCTTGCAAAAATTGCAATAAAGGAATTTTTTACAACAGATATGGAAGATATCTTAAATCACTTTAAGTCCCTAAACAATCAATTGTTAGAAAAATCATATAAGGAAAAAGCAGAGGAGACGTTTAAAAATATACCAATGAAAATGGAAAATTTTTATTCAAAGTTTGACAAAGAATGTATGGACATACCTATTCTTGCATATTATGACCCTTATCAGGTATTTCAAAGAATATCGTGTGCAAGCAATGAAGATATAATGATAATAAAAGATAGGTTAGAAAAAAGATATGAATTGCATCCAAAAGAGCTAGCGCCAGAGATTAAAAACTTAAAAGTTTTAAAGCAAACAATAGATGATTATATAAGAGGAAAAGAGAATACTATCAAAATAGTAGTTTTACAAGAATTTTCAAATTCTCTTATGAATATTTTGGAAAAAGTAATTTAAGATATATAGAAAATCCAGTTTGTTATAAACTGGATTTTCTAATTAAGTAGATATAATAGTTATTTTACAAAAATAGTTTTATTATCAGAGTAAATAACCATTCCTGGTTTACTACCATGTGGTTTTCTGACATAACACACTTGGCAATAATCTACTGGAACATTAGTAGAATTTTTTGCTCTGCTGTGTAAAACTGCAAGTTTTGCGGCTTCATACAGAACGTCATCAGAAGCGGATTTATTATTTTCAAGTCTTAAAATAACATGGCTTCCATGAATATCTTTCGTATGAAACCAAATATCACTTTTACTGGCATATTTTAAGGTTAAATAATCATTTTCTTTGTTATTTCTACCTACCAAAATAGTGTAACCTTTAAACTTGAATTTTAAGGGATTAAATGATACTTGTTTGTTCGTAGTAAGTCTTTTTTGTTTTTTTGCATTATGCTTTTTGGAAGGGGAATTTTTATTAAATTTATTTTTTACATTATCAGCAAATAAAGGACTTTCACATATTTCTAAATAAATTTCTTGAACGCTTTCTAAGTTTGTACAACTTTCTAGTTCGTACACAATACTTTCTAAATAATTTAAGTCGCTAATAGTTTCTTTTTTTTGAACAGTCACAATCTCTAAAGCATTTTTTAATTTATTATATTTTTTGAAATATTTTCTGGCGTTATAGTTTGCAGAGAACCTTTTATCTAAAGGAATTTTTATTAAATTATTATTATCATAGTAATTTTCAAGTTCAATTTCAGACATATTTTGATTTGAAATTTTATATAAATTTGCAGTAATAAGTTCACCATAAAGCTTGAATTTATCCATATTTTGACACTCAGAAAGTTTGGCATCAATATTTAAAAGTCTTTTTTCATATTTTTTTAGTGTAAGCAAAATTAGATGTAAGATATTATTTCTATAATTCTTAAAAATCTCATTATTTTCTTTATGGTAGTAGAATTCATCTAAATAGTAACTAAGTGGATATAGATATTCTGAATTATCAATAGATGCAACTTTCAAAAAATAATCCTTTTTTACGTCGTTTACAAATATTGTCTTAAACTCTAAAGAGTTACTGTTTATTATAGATAAAATGTCATAATAAATTTTAAGTATTAAATCTTTAGATAAATTCGAATCTCCATATTCGTTAATAATACTTTCTACAAAAGTACTACTAATTCCATTAAAAGTGTTAGAAACTATTTTTTCAATATTAAAATCGCAAATTTTAAAATTAAAATCACCTTCAAGACAATTCTTTTTGTTTAAAAGAAGAGATTCAGGTTTACTTAAGATTTCACTAGTAGATAATAATTTTATTTTATTTGATATTTCGTTTGTAAGTAAAGGTTCTATTTTATCATAGAATTCATCGGCTCCTGCCAATTCAAGAAAACTAAACTTATTGGATTTTGGAAAAATATATTTGCATGTAGGGTATATATCTCTTAGAGAATTATCAAAAGTTGAAGTATGTCTTATACTATCTATTACAATTTCGTTCGAATCAGTTAAAATAATATTACCATGTTTTCCCATAAGTTCTATAATAAGTTTCTTATTTATGGGTTTATCAGGATTATCTAAATTTTCAAAATTGATAAAGCAGACGCGTTCTAACCCTTTACAGTAAATGTCCTTAATTTTAAATCCAATAAGATGTTTCCTTAAAAGCATACAAAAATTAGGTGCTACACTGGGATTCTTATATTCATGCTTAGTTAAATGAATTCGACAGTTGACAGCTGATATGCAAGAAAGAAGATTTAGTTTGGAAGATTTTTTATATAATCCCAAAATAATAGTGTTTTGATCCGGCTCGTAAACTTTGTCGACTTTATATCCAATTATATTTTTTAATTCTTTACAAATAGATTTTGTAACAATTCCATCAAATGCCATAATATACTCTCCTTAAGTTTCTTTTTAATTATAACATATATGTCAAGAGGATTAATTTATATAAATATTATGCTTAAAATATAGTCAAAAT
>CANQFW010000001.1 GCA_947599995.1 uncultured Clostridia bacterium | reverse complement strand
ACATATTTGTTAATATTATATATCTAGCTTAATGTGTACATCTTTAAGCTGCTCATTAGAAACAGTAGAAGGAGCACGCATAAGTAAATCTCTTGCTCTCTTGTTTTTAGGAAATGCTATAACTTCTCTAATATTTTGTGAATCAGAAATAAGCATGACCATTCTATCAACACCAGGTGCAGCTCCTGCATGTGGAGGAGTTCCATATTGGAATGCATTATATAATGCCCCAAATCTATTTTTAACGTCTTCTTCACTATACCCTGCAATTTCAAATGCTTTAACCATAGTTTCAGGGCTATGGTTTCTTACAGCTCCTGATGCCATTTCATATCCATTACATACTAAGTCATATTGATATGCTAAAATATCTAATGGATCCATCGTATTTAGAGCATCTAAGCCTCCTTGTGGCATAGAAAATGGATTATGTGAAAATTCTATTTTTCCTTCATCTGATAATTCGTACATTGGGAAATCAACTATAAAACAAAATTTATATACATTTTTTTGTATCAAATTCAAACGTTTTCCAAGTTCAATTCTAACAAGTCCTGCTATTTTTTGTGCTACCTTCAATTCATCTGCTATAAAGAATAACGCAGAATTTTCTTTAACATTAAATTCTGATTGTAACTTTTCTTTTATATCATCTGTAATAAATTTAGCAATTCCGCCTTCCATTTGTTTATCCTTATTCAATTTTGTCCAAGCTAATCCTTTAGCAGAACATTCTTCCACTGCAAATTCATTCATTCTATCAAAGAATTTTCTTCCTTGCTCTGCACCATTTTCCACTACTATTATTTTAACATTTTTATTTTTAAAAGCATTAAATTCAGTATTTTCAAACAATGAAGTTACATCTTGAATTATAAGTGGATTTCTTAAATCTGGTTTATCTATTCCATATTTTTCCATTGCTTCTTTATATGGGATTCTTATAAATGGTCCTTTATCTACATTCCAATTTGTAAATTTTTCAAACACATGTGGTACAACATTTTCTATAACTTGAAAAACATCTTCTTGTGAACTAAATGCCATTTCAAAATCTAATTGATAAAATTCTCCTGGTGCTCTATCTGCTCTTGGATCTTCATCTCTAAAGCATGGAGCAATCTGAAAATATTTGTTAAAACCTGACACCATAAGTAATTGTTTAAATTGTTGTGGAGCTTGTGGAAGTGCATAAAACTCTCCTGGATTTAATCTACTTGGTACTAAATAATCCCTTGCTCCTTCTGGTGAAGAGTTAGCTAGAATTGGTGTTTGTATTTCATAGAAACCAAGTTCATCCATTTTATCTCTTAATTCTTTTAATATTTTTGAACGTAATAATATGTTTTTATGTAATTTTTCATTTCTTAAATCTAAAAACCTATATTCCAATCTTAAATCTTCTCTTACATCTTCTCCTGTATTTATTTCAAAAGGGAGCTCTGATTTGCATGCACCTAGAACTTCTATTTTATTTGCCACAACTTCTATCTCTCCTGTTGGCATTTTTAAATTTTTACTTGTTCTTTCAACCACTTTTCCCTCTACCTGCACGCAACTTTCTTTAGCTAAACTGTTTGCTTTTTCTTGCAAATTTTCATTATTTATAACAATTTGAGTTATACCATCTTCATCTCTTAGATCTATGAATATCATTCCTCCTAAGTTTCTTATTTTTTGTATCCATCCACTTAAAATTACTTCTTCTCCAACATTTTGTTTTCTTAATTCTCCAAGATTTCTTGTCCTATACATTTTCATCGCTTCTTTCTTTTTGATTTTTTAATAAAGTATACCATAAGTTGATATAATTTGCAATAATAACCAAAGAGATGTGCATCTAAAGCTTACACATCTCTTTTTTATATTTTCATCTTTTTCTCATTCCTACCTAATGTACAAATATCTTATTTATCAACTTCTGGAACCAACTAACATTCTCATTTTCAGATTTATCTACACTTGATTCCACATAGTCTTTTTTATCTAATGTGATATAAACTTTTTGGTCATTAGCTAATTTTCCCATACCTAAGGATTCTCTTGCTTCATTGCCAATATTCTCCAAATTTAAACTGCTTTCTATGTTTACTTCTAATTGCCCATTTGCTTTTTCTATTGAAGATAACTTATTTTTCTTGTCTTGTATTTCACTAAATTTTTCATTAATTAAAGAATTTCTATAACTAACCATAAGTAAGACCAAAAATACAACCATTATTAAAGCTATATTTTTACAATGCTTTTTCTTTTCTAATTTTATTTTCTGTCTTTTGTTCTCTTGTTCTTGTCTTATTAGCTTATTTTTAGTGTCTACTTGCTTATTTTTAGTTTTTCTTCTAGGCCTATATTCTGGTTCAATCTTTCTCGGACTAGTCCCGTATTGATAGCTATTTAATGCCATAAAGTTTATTCACCTCTTTTCTACTTTTGTTTTTCATATTCGTATACATATATTTCTATATCTTTTCAAAGATTCTTAGTTTTGCACTTTTAGATCTTGTATTTTCCTTAAGTTCTTCTGTGCTTGCTACTATTGGTTTTCTGTTCACCATAATTCCCTTTTTTTCGCATCCACATACGCAATATGGTAACCCCTTTGGACATGTGCAAATTCCTTTTGCTCTATTCATTGCTGACTTTACAGCCCTATCTTCAAGGGAATGAAATGTAATTACACAAAGTCTACCTTTTGGTTCAAGACAATCTATTGAATCTTCTATTGTTTTTTCTAATGGTTTAATTTCATTATTTACCTCTATCCTAATTGCTTGAAATGTTCTTTTTGCAGGATGTCCATCCTTCTGCATTGATTTAGGTATAGAATTTTCTATTATCTTTACTAATTCATCTGTTGAAACAATTTCTTTTTGCTTTCTATATATGCAAATATTTTTTGCTATGTTTCTTGAATATCTTTCTTCCCCATATTCATAAATAATATTTGCTAAATTTCCTTCACTATATGTGTTTACTACTATTTTTGCTGTCAAATCTTGAGTCTTGTCCATTCTCATGTCAAGTTTATTTGACCCCAAGTAACTAAATCCTCTATTTCTTTCATCTAACTGATACGATGATACACCTAGGTCTAGTAATATTCCGTTTACTTTTTCTACTTTTAAGTCATTCAAAATATTTTTTATATCATCATGATTTCCATGAACATATTTTACATTGTTAAATTCTTTTAAATTTTCTCTTGCAGCTTTTAAAGCCTCTTCATCTCTATCTATTCCTATCAGCATGCCATTTTTATTTAATCTTCGCACAATTTCTTTACTATGACCTGCACCTCCGAAGAGTCCCATCTACATATATACCATTTGGAATTATATTTAAACCTTCTATACACTCCGATAAAAGAACCGGCTTATGTTCAAAAATCACCTTTTTAGCATATGTTAGTAAAAAAAACTAACATATATCCCCCTTCTTAATTATATTCATATTTTTTAAATTAACTTAAGCAGCAATTGGTATTTAAAAACCCTTGCTGCCTGTATATATCTTAAGTATTTTATTCATATGTACCTTAAATTTTTTCCTAAGTACATAAATAATGTAATACTTTTGTTTTTTTTACTTCTGTAGTTATAATATTTATCTTTTGTAATTGTAACTACTTATTATTAAGCTTTCTCTTTTGTATTTTTAACCTTCTTCTGTAAAAATTTTATCATATGTGTTCTTATTTTTAGATTTCTTCTTTTGTATTTTTTACCTATGTACTTTAACTTTTATCTTCTGTAATACTGTCTTTTGCTATTTCTTCCTTTGCATTTTAAATTTCATTAGTATTTTTATATTTTTTCTGTAGTATGGTTTTCTTTTGCAATTTCTTCTTCTGTTTTATTTATATAAACTTTTGTAAAAAGTTATATACCTAGCATTGTCATATTTTCAGCTATTTCATCTGCTGAAATTTCATTATCTTTGGCGTTCCATGCTGATTTATCCCAAATTTCTAATCTTGTTCCTACACCTATTATTATTGTTTCTTTTTCTAAATTTGCAGCTATTCTTAAATTATTTGGAATTAAAAATCTGCCTTGCTTATCTATTTCGCATTCTGTGGCTCCTGCTAGAAAAAACCTTACAAAGTTTCTCGCGTTTTTGTCTGAAAGTGGAAGAGCTTTTAATTTCTGTTCAAAATTCAACCATTCTATTTGTGAAAAAGCAAATAAACATCCATCTAATCCTTTGGTTACTACAAATACTTCTCCCATATCTTTTCTAAGCTTTGCTGGCATAGATAATCTGCCTTTAGCATCTAAAGTATGTTCGTATTCACCAATTAGCATTTGATTTTCACCCCTACTTTCTATTCCACTTTATTCCACTTTTAACCACTTCGATTAGATTTTAATATACTTTCTTTTATTTTGCAATAGTTTTTTTAAAATTTTTTAAATTTTTTTTATTTTTTTCTAGTTGTTCATAAAAATTAAAATATAGTAAATTTTATACCATCGCAGTTGCACATTATAATTCTAATAATTAATATAAACACAACTGCCCTTATTTGCCTTTACACCACCAATTGGCATTTGAACTCTCACATAAGTATTGCTCTTATCAATACTTTCTTCTTCGTTAATTTTAGCTTCTAAACCATTATCATTTAATGTTTTTATTGCATCTTCTATATTTAATCCCTGAACATCTGGTATTGTTACTTCCTCTTTTTCTTCTATTTCATCAGTATTACCTTTAGAAACTTCTAAATATGGTAATACCTCACTAAATATTTGACCACCTACTGGTGCTGCAACACCACCTCCTTGGGTAATTATAACAACACTATATTAACATTATTTAACTTTTTGAATAAAATAAGTTAAGAGGTGTTTAAAATGTTTACTAATATATTTAATACTGCAAAAGCACATATAAAAGGTGGGAAAAAATATCCTAAAATAGATGGCACTGTTATTTTTAGAGAAACTAAAAATGGTGTAATAATGACTGCTAAAATTAATAATTTGCCACAATCTAAAGATAAATGTAAAGGTAGATTTTTTGGATTCCATATTCATGAAGGAACTTCTTGTACTGGAAATTCAGAAGATGAATTTGCAAATGCAAAAGCACATTTAAATTCTACTAATTGTCCTCATCCTTTTCATATGGGAGATTTGCCACCATTGATTGAAAATAATGGTTTTGCTTATATGAGTGTTTTGATAAACAAATTTAAAATAAAAGATATTCTAGGAAAAGTACTCATTATTCATGATTCTCCAGATGATTTTAAAACTCAACCGAGTGGAAATTCTGGAGTTAAAATTGCTTGTGGCAAAATTGAAAAATAATCTATTAAAGAGTATATAGACTAAACTACTTTTCCCTCTAAATCTAATACATCCTTATTGTATTCTATATACTCTAAACATCTTTTAAACTCATCTTCAAACTTAAATTTTATTGTTATATTTCCATTTTCTTGAACATAAATGCAATCTACTAATTCCATCATTATATCTCTTGACAATTCAGTAATACCTTTTTTCTTTATAAATCTTTCTATCCATTCATTATTTGTAGTATTTTGTATTTTATATTTTTGTTTTTCTATTTCTAAACTTTCAATATTCTGATTTAATCTTTCTATATCATTTTCATATTTTTTTTTATATTCTATATATTCATCTTTTGTTATATCTTTATTCTTCCAATCCTCATAAAGTGTCCTCTTGAAATTCGAGATTTTCAAAAGTTCCAGTCTTTTTGATTTTATCATATTTTCTATATTTTCATTTTTTAGATTTTGAAATCTACTGTTATTTATTTGCTTTACAATTTCTTCTGTATCAATTAACAAATCAATATGTAAATTAATAGCTTGAATCACGGCCTTTTCTAATAATTCTACTTTTATAGTATGTTTAGTGCATAGCTTATTAGACTTTTTTCTATATGTGCTACAAATATAATATTCGTATTTACTTCCACTCTTATTCGTGCTACTTTTCTTATTCATTGCTCTCTTGCAATCAATACACTTTAAAAAACCAGCCCATACTGACAGTGCTTTTGTTTTTTGCGATACTTTTGTATCACATTTAGCTATTTCTTGTGCCTTTTCAAAAGTTTCTTTATCTATAATTGGCTCATGCGTGCCCTCTACTCTAATCCATTCTTCTTTGGGAACATTTTCTATTTTATGTATTTTGTAACTTTTAGCTCTCCTCTTTCCCTGAACGGTAGTGCCGGCAATATACTTCATTTTTCAAAATGTTTCTAATCGTAGATGGAGTCCAAGTATAATTATTGTTTATTATTCCACAATTGTTATATTTTTGCCCCAATTCTATTTTTTTGTGTCCTGTTGGATTTAAAATACCTAAGTCATTTAATTTATGGCATATTGCTATTTTTCCTAAGCCTAAATTAACATACCATTCAAATATTTTTCTTACAATATGTGCTGCATCTTCATCTATAATAAGTTTATGCTTATCATTTGGATTTTTGATATAACCATAAGAAGGAAACGCCCCTATAAATTCTCCTTTTTTCTTTTTCCCATTCAAGGATGTCCTTATCTTTATTGATGTATCTCTTGCATATTCATCATTAATAAGATTTTTGAATGGTACTAAAATTGTATTTGTGCTTGCTGGATTTTTAAAACTATCTACAAAATCATTAATGGCAATAAATCTTATATTAAATAATGGAAAAATCTGCTCTATATAATTTCCGACTTCAATATAATTTCTTCCAAGCCTTGATAAATCTTTTACAATAACTGCGTTAATATTTCCATTTCTCATATCTTCTAATAATCTTTGAAATGATGGTCTATTAAAATCTGTGCCTGTAAATCCGTCATCTATATAAGTATCATAAACAACTAAATCATCATGTTCTTCTACAAATTCGTTTAGTAATGTTTTTTGACTAGTTACACTATTGCTTTCTTGCTTTTCTTTGCCGCTTCTCTTCATCTTCTTGAGAAAGTCTAATATAAAGTGCTACTGACCAGATTTTTTTATTTGATATAATTTCATTAGAAGAATACTTTGATTTTCTTGCCATTATTTTTTCCTCCTTTCATTTAAAATCAAAATAAATTTTTTTTTAAAATCAATTGTAACGTGCTTAACAATATTTGTTACCCCATTTTGCTGAAACTGTTAAAATTTATTTGTTACAGTTTCAGTATACAAAATTATTTAATGATTTTGCATTTCTATTTCATTTTTTGTTTTAGAATATTTATCATACATTCATTAAAACTTTTATAAGTTTTAGTATATTCCATTGTTACAACTATATTTTCTACATTTATTTGGTACGGATTCTGAACTTTAGATAAATAATTTGTAATTTTGTCTTTTTCCATCATTCATCAAATCCTTTTACTCTTATTCAAATTCAAATAATTTCATTTGTAAATTTTATTTCACATTTTAATTTTTATTACTAAAAATGTTCTTCTAATTGTTTCTTCATAAATATTATCTTTTTAAGGTCAACCCTAGAATTTTTTCACAAAAAAAATAGAAATTAGATTTTTTCTAATCTCTAGTTTTTTAGTTTTTCATATTATAATTTAATCTCCTTAAAAACTAATTTCAAGTTATAATTTCTCTGGCTCAATATAAGTAATATATTTTATCCTATCAATTGCTGATTAACGATACCTTTATTCCAATAACACCATATTCTTTCTCTTTTTCAGGAGAATAATATTGATACATTGAATTAGTTTTTCTTTTTATTTCTTGTTCATCTGTATAAAGTTTTCTAAATAGTTTTTCAAATGTTTCTTCTTTATATAAGTCTAGTACATCTACTAGTATTGTCTCTTGTACTTCTGGTAATTTTGAAAATTCAATTTTATCTCCAATTTTTATTTGTCTTCTTTTTTCATCATATAATCTAAATTCTATTGTTTTTGTTCCATTTTTTATTCTTTCAAATGGATCTTCATTTAATTTCATTTTATGTATCATATTTCTTCCTTCTTTCAACTTATTTTATATAATCTAATATATTTTTATCATGTATATAATAATTTTTAAGCCATTTATTTAAATCCTTTTGTCTTTTAAATATCAAAGTCTTCTCTTCAGAAATATCTCTTAAAAGTTCTAAAACCTTTGGTCTTTTTTTCTTGTTATATGTTACTACATATCTTAGGAAAGTACAATTAATACGTTCTTTACAACCAGGAACATCTGGTTTTTCTTTATTATAATTTTTTAAAATTCTTTTACATACACCTTTTATATGAGCAAATGTAGAATAATCTAACCAGATTATTAAATCAGCTCTATTTAATCTTTCTTTTAATGTTTTATTATAATTGCCATCAATAATCCATTTTTCTTCATTTGCTTTAGAAGAGATAATTACATCTCTTTCATTCTTATCTCTTTGCGTCCAATTTGCATTATAATTTATACTATCTAAATGTATAACAGGTATATTTAGTTCTTTTGATAGTATATTAGCTAAAGTACTTTTTCCACTTCCAGAACCACCTATAATTGATATTCTGTTAGTTAGTATTTCAAAACAATATAATTTTTCTCCAGTAGATAATATTTTTAAAAATTTTGCACCAAATTTTTCATAAAAGTTTTCTAAATCAGTTTTTAAATATAATTTACTAATGTTTCTTTTTCTAGCTTCAGCCAAAATAGCATTATTAAGTATTTTTGAATAACCATTTCTTCTGTACTTCTCCTTTACATACATCGTTGCATACCAAGGTGATAAATCAGTTCTTTCTTCTCCATCTTTTGGAAAAATTGAAATAAATCCAATTAATCTATCATCTTCTAATAATATTAACTTACAATAATTAACATTATTAAAGTTTGACTTTATTTTCGAAATCTTATTTTTTACTTTTGTCTCAAATTCTTTCCTTGATAAATCTTTTTGTCCCCATTCTTTTTGTGTAAGAATTGCAACTTCATTTATATATTTTGGTTTTTCCTTTAGATTATATATTTTTAACATATTCTCGTTCTCCTAAAAAATTTATCTTTACAAATTATACCATATTTTTCTTCTAATGTGTATAAAATCTTTAAACACTTTATATGCAAAAGTATATTGCATATAACCTATTCCCATATTCTAATATCTCTTTACCCTCTTGTGTTATTTTAATTCCATTATGATTTATTTTAAACGACTTAATTTAATCTATCTTCCAATTGCTTTATCGAATAACTTATAGCTGGTTGTATTTCAAAAAGTTCTTTTTAGTCTTCTCTATTGAACATCTCAGGCAATAATTCTCCTATAGTGCAAACCTTATTTTCAGAAACCATAACTTTTGTATTCAAATTTTTACTATTTATCATACGAATTAGTTCTCTACATTTTCCACACGGAGAATATATGTATCCTTTTACAGAATATACCAGTATTTTTTTTATTTCACTTTCACCTTCTTTAAGCATTTGTAATATTGCAGCATGTTCTGCACAATTTCCTAATGCACATTTTGAATTTATGTTTATTCCTGTATAAATTTTCCCTGTTTTACTCATCAATGCACAGGATACATGTCCACAATATGCATACTCACTTAATATTCTTTTATTAGCATATTTTTTGGCTTCTTGTAATAATTTTTCAAATTCTTCATCCATATTATTTTATTTTCCTTTCTTTTTTATTAATATTTATTTTCATCAAATAAAAAACAAGTGTTATTCATTTGTTATTACTTGATAATTTAATTTTATGTTGTGTTGTTAAAATTACTCACCCACCTCCTTGGTGTCCTCCCTCACCTGTCGGATTGTAAAGTGTAACTAAAACAACTACTTCAGGATCATCAATTGGTGCAACACCACAAAAAGATGTTACATATTTTCCTGTGTTTACTCCATCCTCAGAAGTACCTGTTTTACCTCCAATTCTATACCCAGCAACTTTTGCATTTTTACCTGTACCTTCTGCTACAACAGATTCCATCATGCTTAACACTTTTTCGCTAGTTTCTTTTGAAATAACTCTTCCCCTTGTTTCTACTGGGAGTTGTGTAACCTCACCTGTCGTACTATCAACAGTAGCCTTTACAATTCTTGGTGTAAGCAAATTTCCTCCATTTGCTATACTTGAAACAGCTGTTATTAATTGAATTGGTGTAATTTCAAAACGTTGACCGAAACTTATTGTGGCAAGTTCTACAGGCCCACATTTATTTTCTGCAATAAATATACTATTTGCCTCTCCTGGGAGCTTAACCCCTGTTTTTTCTAATAATCCAAATTTTTTTAAATAGTTAAAATAAGTGTTTACACCTAATTTTTGACCTAATCCTATAAAAACTGGATTACAAGAATTCATAAGTGCCTGCCTTAAACTTTCTGATCCATGCGGTCTATAGTATCTCCAACATTTTATACGGGCTCCAGCAACAGTAATTGATCCTGTGCAACAAAACTCTCCACTATTGTCTGTATCTGTTATACCTTCTTCGAGCGATGCTGATGCAGTGATTAACTTAAAAACTGATCCTGGTTCATATGTATCCGAAATTGCTCTATTTCTCCACATTGCTTGTAAATTTTTTGTCTTCTCTGCCTGTTCTATGTTATCCCAATTATTTGCTAATTCTTCATTGTTTATAATATATGGGTTATTAATATCATAATTTGGATATGTTACCATTGCCAATATATCACCCGTCTTTGGATTCATTATAATTATATTTCCACCGTCTGTACAATTATTGTCTATACAAGCTTCTTCTAAATATTTCTCCGCTATTGATTGTATTGTCATATCAATTGATAAAATTAAATCATTTCCATTTACCGCTGATGTATACTTTTCTCCCTCTGTTCCCAAATTTTCTCCTGTAGCATCTGTAGCTTGAGAAATATAGCCTTTACTTCCTGAAATCACGTCATTATATTTTGCTTCTACTCCATCTAGTCCTTGATTGTCACTGCCACAAAATCCTATAACTTGTGATGCTATAGTAGTATATGGATAATATCTTTTATTATCTTCATCTATATTTACACCAGTTTGTATATTATTCTCATTAAGCCATTTCCTTAGTTCATCCGCTTTTGTTTCATCTATCTTTTTTACAATTGTTTCTATTGAACTTCTCTTTGTTACTTTTTTCAGCACTGTTTCATAATCCAAAGAAAAAATGTCGCTTAAAGCTTTCGATACCTTCTCTTTATTTTCCTTTTGTATATTTGTAGGATTTATTGTAATAGTGTATGCTGTCGAACTTATTGCTAAAATGTATTTTCCTGTACTGTCGAAAATTGTACCTCTTTTTGCGTTTATTGCTCTTTTTTGCACCTGTTGCTCATATGCTAAATTTTGTAGTTTCTTTCCATCTGCAAACTGTATAAATGCAATCCTCCCTATTAGTAAACTAAAAATTAAGAATGCTATAAATAATATTCTTAGCATTCTTTTTTTACATGATAAATTAATGTTTTCCATACCTTATTCCTCTCTATTCTGCTTTTTTTATAAACTTATGCAGTCTAGAGATTTTTTATAACTATTATAATATCATTCCACATGCTTTAGCTTTAAATAGCCAAGTTCTTCCCAATGATTATATGCTAAATTAATTCTAAATAACACCTTTGGTTTCGCACCTGCTCTGTTTTTATCCACTACGCATGCATAATACCTTACATCTGGATCTTTAAATTTCTCTATATCAAAGAACTTTGTATCTACTTCATTTAAAGAATACTCATAGTCACCATAATTTTCTCTATTTATTTGCTTTATTAAGCAAAGTGTATCTAATACTTCTTTTACAGTTCTACTAACTGCTAAGTCATTAATAGTTAGATTAATTGGAAGCGTCGAACTTTCTGTAAGCTGTAATGTTGCTCCTATAAAAAGTTCAAAATTTTGGGCTAAGTTTGAAAGAATAGTTGTTGTTTTTTTAATTTCTTCCGCATTTCCAATATTTTCTGTATCTGTTTTTAAAGTGTCATAGAAAACATAGTGTATATCTTCTTTATAATAATAATTCATTATCGATTTTTTTAGCTCATCATTTGTATGGTCTGTAATATTAGAAAAATATATGGAATTATTTATTTGTTTTTTTACCCAATCTGTCACTAATATTGTTTTGTTAAACTCAGTCGAACATTCTGAAAGCCTTTTAGCAAATTGTTTCTGCGTTTCACCTTCTTTTTTTAATACGAACCCATTTTCATCTACTTCTACATTTTTTTCGTCATCTGGTCTAAAGTTGAATTGTAATAATTCTCCCTCAGATTTTTTTATAAATTGTCCATGTAAATTTTGAAAAGCACTATTATTAAGTATTGTGGTAATTAAACATAATTTCATTTTTTCTTCTGACATCTCATTAGAGATTATTAAAACCTTCTTCTTATGAACAAATGCAAGATAACTTGCCAAATTTATAGTAAATCTGCTCTTTCCAGAGTTTGAAGGCATAGCAAATGCCATTGTTTCTCCACGCCTTATTCCTTTAAATACGCTCGTTAAAATAGGAAATGGTAGTTCTAGACCATTTGTCAAGTTATTATCACCCTTTAATAAAAAATTGGTTAAATCTTCATTTAAAACGGATTGTTTAAATTTATCTGTTACAGTAACTTGATTTATAGCCCCTTTTACTTCTTCTTCTGACATTTTATCATATAATTTGTAATTTACTATATCTACTATTTTAGATTGTATTGTTTTAATTGGAGTTCCTAAATAACTTTTTCTTAAAATAAGTAATTTTTTAAGCTCTAAATATATTTTCTCGCAATTAAATACTTTTTTTTGAGTTTCATTCTTTAATAATTCTTTAAGATCATTGATTTCAAGTGTTATTTTTCCAAAATTAAAATCTTTTTTTGCTATTGCAGGCGCATATTTTTCTCCTTCAGTAAACAGTATACCTTTATATATCTCAAGTAATTCACTATTTTCAAAATAGCTTTCTGAATGCAAAATATAGAATTTAGAAATTAGTTTCGGATCATTTAAAAGCATTCCTATATATATTCTTTCAAGTTCGTCATTTTTTAATTGCTTAGGATATATAAATCCCTCTTCTGTTTCTTCTTCATTTTGATTATTTAAAGGACCTTTATTTTTATTTATTTCTGTATTGTTTTCATTTTTATTTTTTTCTAAATTGTCATTTATGTCAATATTCTCTATTTTCTCTTCATTTTGTGATGAATCTTCCTCATCATTTTTCTTTTTTTCTTTTTTTCTTTCAGTCAATCCTGTTAAAATTTCTAAAGCTTCTTTGTATTCTTTTTCCTCGATTAGTACATTAACTTTTTTTATTTCATTTACATTGTCATCATTTACTTTTACTTTTTGTAATAGTTCATATATCTTATATAACTCATTGTCTGTTTTCATGTAATTCTCCTTATTATTAGACTGATTTCTTTAAAAGAAACCTCCTATCTATATTTTATAAATTATTTATAAGTTCCTCTTTATCTGTCAATCCTACAAATTCTTTTGTAACGTCACCATTTTTTATAATAAGTATAGTTGGAATACTCATAACATGATATCTAACAGCTATTTCTGGATTTTCATCAACATTTAATTTTCCAACCTTTATATTTTCCATTTCTCTGGCAACTTCATCTATAATTGGCGATTGCATTTTACATGGTCCACACCAATCAGCGTAAAAATCTACAACTACCGTTTTATCTGATTTTAAAACTTCTTCTTCAAAATTTTCACTTGTTATTTTTAAAGTATTCATAAAAAATTCACCTTGTACAACATAATTTTAATTTAAAAATAGCATAATCTAAAGCTAATTTAATATAATTTAATATAATTAACTAAATTTGTTGTACCTACCTTTCTCCATTAATTTTTTAATATTGGTTTAATGGTAACCAATGTTGGACTTTAGGTAATTTGCCGCTTGAATTCCAGCCTTTGCACCTTCATATACTGCTTTACTAACTTGTAGTAATCCCCCTGTTAAATCACCACAGGCAAAAATTCCTTTTACATTTGTCTCCATATTTTCATTTACAATCAATTTGTCATTATTCGAAATAATTCCTAATTTTTTAGCGAAATCACCTCCACCAGCAATTCCTTGTGCAATAAATATTCCTTCTACCTCTATAAGTTTTCCATCTTCGAACTCTATACTGCTTACTTTTTTGTCTCCCTTAACTTGTTTTATTATTCTTGTATCAATCTCAAATTTATCTGTATTTGGAGCTTCCTCTCCATTTGTTAAAATCTTTACATTATTTACAATATTGACTAAATCACTTGCTTCATGTAATGCAAAATTTCCATTTCCTATTACTGCAACATTTTTATTTTTATAAAAAAATGCATCACAAATTGCGCAATAGCTAACGCCTTTACCTTCAAAATTTTCAAGTCCTTTTATATTTGGTCTTAACTTTTTATTTCCTGTGGCTATAATTATTGCTCTAGACTTAAATGATTCTTTAGAAGTTTTAACCTGAAATACTGAATCTTCTTCTATTTCAATACTTAAAACCTCTTTTTCTAAAAAACTCACTCCCAGATTCTTAGCTTGCACAATTCCTTTATTATAAAGTTCTTTTCCAGTAATACCATTTTCGAATCCATAATAATTCTCTATTTTATGTGCCCTTTCTAATTCGGATGTACCTGAATATAAAACAAGAACATTTAAATTGGACCTTCTTATATATATACTTGCAGAAATTCCTGCAGGTCCTGCTCCTACTATTATAATATCATATTTATTCATTTTTTATTATATATTAGCTAGAAAATGCTAATATACTCCCCCTTAAAACTAAATTTGTAAAAAATTGGAATGCTTATTGCATATATAATTCTTAATTAAGCATGTCTTTCTTTTTTAGCCAAACTGTTATTAATATTGTAGTTATAACAGCTATAACAACCATTATAGGAAAACCCGTACTACTATTTTGGAACGGTAAGTTAACATTCATCCCCCAAAAACTAGAAATCATTGTCGGAACTGCCAAAATAATAGTTATTGAAGTTAAAAATTTCATAACTCCATTTAGATTATTCGAAATAATTGAAGCATATGCATCCATAGTTCCACTTAGAATATCACTATAAATTTTAGACATTTCTATCGCTTGTTTATTTTCTGTTATAGCATCTTCTAATATATCTTCGTCTTCATCATATAATTTTATTATCTTTCCTCTTAATGTTCTCTCCATTACTGCCTCATTAGATCTTATTGATGTTGTAAAATAAACCAAACTTTTGTCTAAGCTTAGTAATTTTAATAACTCTTGATTTTTCATAGATACCTTTAAATTGCTTTCCGCTTTTTCTGTCTCTTTATTTATTCTTTTTAAATAATTTAAATAATATGATGCGTTCAAATGAAGAATTTGAAATATAAATCTTGTCTTCTTGTAACTTTGAAAATTTTTTACCTTTTTATTTTCAAAACTTTGAATTACCTGATTTGTTCGAAGAGAAACTGTTATAAAAAAATCATCTCTAACTATAATCATCCCAAGAGGCATTGTTGTGTATATATAATCATCAGCTTGTTTTTCTACAATTGGAACATCAACTACGAATAATATTGTATGATCATCTTCCTCTACATCTATTCTTGCCTTTTCTTCAAAATCTAATGCATCCCTTATAAATCCTTCTTCAATTTTTATACTTGTGCACACTCTTTGGATTTCTTCTTCTGAAGGATCAACAAGATTTATCCAACTTCCTTTTTTAAAATCATCTATTTCTTCTAACTCATTAGTTTGTTGGTTTGTGTTATATATTTTTAACATTTTTTTCACCTCTATTTGTATTTGAATATTTTGAGTATTTTAGGGTTGAATCTCAAATCATTTCTTTTTATAAATTTTAACAATTTTTTTTCAAAATGTAAATATTATTTTTTAATTTTTTAGGAATATAGTGAATTTATGTTACAGTTTAATTATTTATATTAAAATAAAATGTTAAAATTCTATACTAGTAACAAATTAATAAATACTACCTTGACTTTTTTCGTAAATTCCATTATATTAAATAATATTAACATAATGTAAAGTTTTGGGTAACTTTAAACCCTAAATATATTATACAAGGAGGATATATATTTTTGTTGTTTTAAAACTAAAATATATAAATAAAAATGAATACTATATATCTAAAAAAATTAGAATACCCTATTATTTTAGAAAAATTAGCATCAAATTGTCACACATATATTGGAAAAGAATTAGCATATAATCTTTTGCCATCAAACAATAAAGAAACCGTTAAAGAACTATTAAATCAGACACAAGAAGCAACCAACTTAATTCAAAGAGTTTCTCTTCCACCAATTTGCGAAATTGCAAATATTGAGATATATATAAAATTACTTGAAAGTTACACACAGATTTCTGCCAAAGGTCTTCTTGATATAGCAAATATTTTAGAAATGTCATATGAATTAAAACAATATTTCTATAATTTTTCTGAACATGAGGATTTTATTATTTTAAACAATTATTTTTATAATCTTTACTCTAACTCTGGCATATCAGATAAAATAAAAAAATCTATTTTAGATGAAAACACAATCGCAGACAGTGCTTCTTATAATCTAGCAAATATAAGAAGAAAAAAAAGCCATTTAGAGCAAGAAATAAAAAATAAACTAAATTCCATTTTACACTCATCTTCTTATTCAAAGTACATTCAAGAAAATGTAGTTACAATAAGAAATGATAGGTATGTAATACCTATAAAAGAAGAATATCGCTCACAAGTTAAAGGCTTTATACATGATATTTCGGCAAGTGGTTCTACAGTTTTTATAGAACCTGTTAGCATATTTGAGGTAAATAATCAAATAAATAATTTAAAAATAGAAGAAAAAGCAGAGATTGATAAAATTTTGCATAACCTAAGTACTCTTCTTTACCCTTGCATTAATCAATTACGAGAGGATGTTCATATAATTGGAACTTTAGACTTTATATTTGCAAAAGCAAAGTATTCAAATAAAATTAATGGAGTCACTCCAATTGTAAACGAAGAAAAATTTGTAAACCTAATAAACGCAAGACACCCTTTAATTGACTCATCAAAAGTTGTGCCTACTTCTATAAGCATTGGTAAAGATTATACACTTTTAATAATAACTGGCCCAAACACTGGTGGTAAAACTGTTAACTTAAAAACCGTTGGCCTTCTAGAATGTATGGCTTGTAGTGGTTTAAATATTCCCGTTTCTGAAAACTCCAGCATATATGTATTTGATGAAATTTATGCCGACATTGGCGATGACCAAAGTATTTCAGATTCTTTAAGTACATTTTCTAGTCATATGACAAATATTTCAAAAATCGTGAATACATTTACAGAAAATAGTTTGATTTTAGTTGACGAATTAGGTTCTGGAACAGATCCATTAGAAGGAGCGAATTTGGCAATAAGTATTTTAGAATATTTAAAAAGTAAAAACGCTCTTACCATAGCAACCACACACTATCAAGAATTGAAAAGATATGCAATTGTAACTAAAAATGTACAAAACGCAAGCGTAGAATTTGATATTGAAAAACTAAAACCCACTTATAAATTATTACTAGGAATTCCTGGTAAAAGTAATGCGTTTGCTATTAGCGAAAAATTAGGTTTAAAAAAAGAAATAATTGATAAAGCTTCTGCCATGTTATCTTCTAGCGATATAGATATTGAATCATTGCTAAAAAAAATTTATAATGATAAATTAAAAATTGAGCATGATAAAGAAGAAATTGAAAAGAATCTAAATCAAATTGAGCTATTGAGAAAAAAATTGCAAAAAGATGATTCTATAATAAAATCTCGTGAGAAAGAAATTATAGATAAAGCAAAATTAGAAGCTCGACAAATACTTCTAGATGCCAAAGATGAAGCATCTTCTATAATCTCACAGATGAATAAAGTAATAGAATCTTCAGATGAAATAAGTAAACTAAATAATTTAAAAAATAAATTAAATATGTCTATAAAAACCAAAGCCATAAGTGATTCTCAAGAGAATATAGCAGAGAATCCAATAGATAGAAATTTGATTGTACCAAATGCAAAAGTATATGTAACAAAATTTCACCAAAATGGAATCGTTCTATCTAAAATTAATAAAAATGATGAAGTTCAAATTCAAATAGGTTTAATTAAAACAAATATAAATATTAAGTATTTAGAGATTCCAAAAACATTGAAGAATGACTTAACATCTCCTACTAATAGCTCACATACAAATATATCTAAAACAAGAGTTATATGTTCAGAGATCAATGTAATAGGACTTACTACATTAGAAGCAATACCTGTAGTCGATAAATTTTTAGATGATTGTTTCTTAGCCAAACTTCAAACTGCCAGAATTATTCATGGTAAGGGTACTGGGAAATTAAGGACCGAAATTCATAAATTCTTAAAAAATCATTCTAAAGTTAAATCATTTAGAACTGGTACATACGGTGAAGGTGAGATGGGAGTTACTGTTGTTAACTTAAACATTTAATTTTTAAAATTATATACAAAATTTAAACAATTCAAATAGACTAAAAATAGGCCTTTTTGAATTGTTTTATTTTCTACTAAATTTATAATAAAATTTCTTTATTATCATCTTTATTTCCAAAACTTTAGAAGTTCATTAAGAAGCTCGTCTTTGTCTTGTATGCTGTTAATTCTATTCCTAAAGGAAGTAGAATTAGGCAAATTTTTAGTATATGCTGCCATATGTTTTCTAAATTCCCTGATACCTGAAGAATTTCCCTTTGCTTTTACTTGTAATTCAATATGCTCCTGAATTATTTTTAATTTTTCACTCATTGATAATTCTTCTAATTTTTCTCCATGATCTAAGAAATGCTTAATTTTTTTGAAAATCCAAGGATTACCCATTGCACCTCTCCCTATCATTATTCCATCCACACCTGTCTCTTCAAACATTTTTAAAGCTGATTCTTCATCAACAATATCCCCATTTCCTATTACAGGAATCTTTACAGCTTGTTTTACTTTTTTTATAATTTCTAAATCAGCCTTACCAGAGTAGAATTCTTTCCTTGTTCTTCCATGAACAGTAATTAGTGCTACTCCCAATTCTTCTGCAATTTTTGCTATTTCAATGGCTACAATATTTTCATCATCCCAACCTTTTCTAATCTTCAAGGTAACTGGAACTGTAGAATTTTTAACCGTAGCTTCTATTACATCCTTAGCTTTTTTTAGATCTAACAAAAGTTTACTACCATCGCCATTTTTAGTTACCTTTGGCGCAGGGCACCCCATATTTATATCTACAATATCTGCAATTTGAGAAGCATATTTTGCACCGCAACCTAAAGCCTCTATATCGCTTCCAAAAATTTGAATTGCAACAGGCCTTTTCTCTCCATCAATATTCATTAATTTCTTAGTTTTCTCATCATTGTACTGTATTGCCTTTCCACTTACCATTTCAGTACATACAAGACCCGGTCCGAAATTTTTCACACACCAATCTAAAAGGCAGGTCTGTAATACCTGCCATTGGTGCTAATAATATATTATTTTCTAATTTTACATTTCCAACTTGTAGTTCATGTAAATACATAACTAGCTCCTTTTTTATTTCACTTACTCATTTACTGCCTTTTTTTCATTTTCTGATTTTTGTTTCTTTTTATTTTCTGTTACCTCTTGTTTGATGACGTTTTTTTCTACTCTTTCTTTATTTTTTCTGTCTGTTACTAATTCTTTTTTTTCTTCTACGCTATCTTCTTTTTTAGGAGGATTTTCTTTATCTTTTTTTTGATCTTTTTTATTTCCTATTTTTCTTGTTTCATCTTTTATATTAAGTATAGGAATATTAGCATATAGAGCCGGTGTTCCTTGCGTGCCGTCTTCATTTTCCTTATTAGTAAAGCTAACATCCATTGCCTCTTCATCTATGTCTATATACTTTTTTATAACATCAATTATTTCCTGCTTCATTAAATCTAAAAAATCTGCTGATACATTTACTCTGTCTTGTACTAGAACTAAATGCAATCTTTCTTTTGCCTTATCTTTAGAGTTTGAAACAGAATTTGTAGTTGCGATTAGATTTGAATCTTCATTTTGTTTAGTCTTTTTAAAAAATCTCATAATGTTATCAAACATTTAAACTACCTCCACTTTTTTATTTATTTCTTAAAAAGCCTTTTTAGTTTTGCCAAAAAACCTTTTTCTTTACCAGGAATCGTAACATCTATGTTCTCTCCTAATACTCTTTTTGCAATTTCTAAATATGCTTTTCCTGATGGTGCCTTTTTATTTTGTATAACTGGCTCACCCTTATTTGTTTGGGTTATTATGTATTCATCATCTGGTACTACACCAATTAAGTCTATAGATAGTAAGTCTACTATGTCGTCAACATCCATCATCTCACCTCTTCTTACCATATTAGGTTTTATCTTGTTGATTACTAATTCTGGATTTTTAATTTCTGAAGATTCTAAAAGACCTATTATTCTATCAGCATCTCTTATCGAAGAAATTTCAGCTGTTGTTACTACAATTGCTCTATTTGCCCCCGCAATTGCATTTTTGAATCCTTGCTCTATTCCTGCCGGGCAGTCTATTATAATATAGTCAAATTCTTCCTTTAGTTTTTTTGTAAGTTCTATCATCTGTTCCTCATTTACCGCTGATTTATCTCTTGTTTGCGCAGCTGGTAATAGGTATAATTCTTTAAATCTTTTGTCTTTTATTAGTGCTTGTCTTATTTTGCATTTTCCTTCAACAACATCTACTATGTCATATACAATTCTGTTTTCAAGTCCCATAACTACATCTAAATTACGAAGCCCAATATCTGTATCTATTAAAGCAACTTTTTTACCTTCTAATGCTAAGCTTGAACCTAAATTTGCTGTTGTTGTTGTTTTCCCTACTCCACCTTTGCCTGATGTAATAACTATAACTTCTCCCATAATATTTGTTCTCCCTTTCTAGGCTTTATGCATTATTTAAAATATGACTATATAATATAATGAATTTTGTAAAAAGTCAATGCCATCAACATAAAAAAGCTAAAAATTTACATTTTTTTCCAAAAGATATATACTTTTTTAAAACGGTTCACAAAAAAACTTATATTTATTTCCCTGTAAAGTTTTTGATTTCATACTAGTACCATCAAATACTTCCTCCAAAGGCAAATAGAAGTTAAGCCAGCATGAAAATTTTTCTTGCATATTATTTTCTAAATGCACCTTAAATTTAATATTACATTCTATATCTTTAAGCTCTATTCCTGCGGCTTTTAGTATTTTACCATCAAATGAGATAGATGTATTTTCTCCCATTTTATAACCTGTTACAATATCACTATTTAAATATCCTAAAGTAATAGGATTAGAGCAATCCGTATAAAAAGTTGGTTCATCATAATTAGCTTTTTCATTTTCTTCGTTTGTATAAACTACATTAAATTCAATTTTACTTGGTGTATCACTATTAGTTTGGTCAGATCTACCAAAATTTTGAAAATTTTTATAATTTAAACTCTGTGTTCCCTTTTTAGTTCTAGTTGTAATTTCTATATTGTCTATATACAAATTTTTGACAGTATTTTCATTTGTTAGTTCTTCACCATTACCTATATACACTGCTATATCAGTAAATTGATAAATACTTAGATCTTGCAAGTTTTTTTCTTCACTATTATCTATAGCATTTGCTGAACTTGTCAAAATAATCTTGTCTAATGTAAATATCGTGTTTTGATTTTTTTCTAGAATAAGCATAGAATCTTTTAGAAATTTTGAGTTATTAATATGTATACGGATTATATTTCCATATATGAAGATTAAAATAAATATAATTATTAAATATATTGGAATAATAATTTTTTCTTTTACTTTTATTTTCTTTTTCTTCATTTAAAATTCCTTTCCAAATTTATAAAATATGCATGAATGTTTCAAAAATTAACATATCTAAAATCCGACTTATGTAAAATTAAATTATACTCTATAGTTTACATTATAAAAAGTCTATATGTTTATTTACTTTGAGTGCAGAAACCTAAAATTTCTGCACTCATCTTCATTATAATCTATTATATAGATATTCCATATATTTATATACCTTATTAGCCCAATTTATATCACTTGCATATCTTGTATTTACTCCTGAAAGTGTAGGTCCATTATAATAAGATGCTGTAGCTACCACATCTTCTGTAATAATAGTCCCTGATGTATGTATATAATTTTTTGCAATAACTTTCGCAACAGTGTCTATACATTCTTCATACGTCTCAAAATTCGCTGCTGAATTATATGGATCTCTATCATATGCTGCAAATCCGAACAAGTTATGCTTGTCCATTGCTAGGCTTGACGTTCCCCAAGCACTTTCATGAATTCCAATTGATGCAATAAAAATTCCATTTATTTTGTATTTTTGCTCTATATTATAAAACGTCTCTGCATTTTGTGCAAATATATTATTTTTGTCACTAGGAATTCCTGAAAAAATTGTTTTATAATCACTAAGGGTCATTCCACTTACTTTATTTAATTCCATTTCAAAATTCAAACTTTCCTTAAGTGTAGCTATTCTATTTTTTTCTGTAATCATAGGAGTTACTGACTCTGAAGTCAACTTATTTGCTTCTATATATCCTTCCTTGTCAGAATATTTAACCTTTATCCAATCATTCTTTACTTCTTGAATTGTAACATTTAGATACCTGTTTATTGTTAAAATTGTATTTGATTCATAATTATCCTCTTCTTTCAAATCAGCAATTTCCATCAAATACATAGTATCTCCTATGTGTACATTATATTTACTTAAAAATTCGGAAGTTCCTTTATATATTATTTTCTGAATTGCTCCTTCTGATACAACACTTTCTAAAATATCCTCATTAATCATTTCACCATTTTTATACTCTTGAAGCGCAGTAACCTTTAATTTTCCATTTACACCTTCCTGTTTTATCTGCTCTTCATCTTTAGGTAAATTCGGATTCTCCTCATATACAGTTTCAAATTCGATTTCCCTTTCCTCATTAATAAGTTTTTTATTCTGATCATTATTTTCTATCATTACTTTTAATATGTTAACTGCATTTTGATTTTCTTCAAAAACTTTAACTTCCTCAATTTCTGAATTTGTATTTGTGGCAAGTATATAATTTTTGAAAAAAGCTTTTATGCTAAATACTATTATAAATACTATAAAAATCCACATTACACTTATATGAATTACTCTACAATCTTTTTTTGATTCCATAAAAGTACTTCTCCTTTATTATATACTTATCCAATATTAATATATACTAATTATACTTTATTGTCAATGTAATCATTTACCAAAATTTTTAGTATTGCTGCAACTGGCACTGCAAGAAACATTCCCATAATTCCAAAATACTCTCCACCTACTGAAACTGATAAAATCACAAGAAGAGGACTTATTTCTAAAGAATCTCCTGTAATTTTTGGATTTATGACATTTGCATCTATTTGCTGAAGAATTATTACAACTATAAGCATAATTACAGCCTGTGATAGTCCTCCGGTAATTAATGTAATAATTGCTGAAATTATAGCAGCAATTATTGCTCCAAAATATGGTATCATGTTAAAAATACCTATAGTAAACCCTAAAAGAGCTGCATATTTTACTCCTATTATTTTCATTGCTATTGTTGTCAATATTCCTACAACTATTGCGTCTATAAATTGACTTGATATAAACTTGAAAAATACTTTATTAGAATTATAGAAATATTCTCCTAGCTTTTGATACGAATGTTTTCTTAAAACAACACCAAAAAATCTCTTAAAGAAACTTATAATCTCTGTTCTTTCTGATAATATGTATATTGAAACTACAAATGCTATAAATATGTCAAAAATTCCACTTGCTAAGCTTACTGCCCCTTTTAAGTATCCTGTTATACTTTCAATATTTATATATTGTTTTAAATCTAACTCCTGAAATTCGTTAAGAATTCCTTGTATTATCTCTGTTTTGAATATGTCATCATCTGGTAAATTATTATATGTGTTTAAAAACTTTGTATAGTAGGCTTGGAAATTTGCAATCAGTTCATTTATACTTTGCAATACAACTGGTAATATGACATTTATCAATATTATAACAAGTAAAATAAATATAACATATGTTATTAGAATACCTATCTTTCTACTATTTTTTCTTATAATTCTTTTTTTAGATTTCTTTAAATCTCGTTCTATTTTACTTTCTGGCATATAAAGTAAATATGATATCAAAATTCCTATTAAAAATGGTGAAATGGATGAAATAAATCCATTTATGAAATTTGATATATATGCTATGCTATCTATGGCTTTGTATATAATTATTATTGTAATTGCAAGAGACAAACAAAATGTCCATGCCCTCCAATGACTTTTTATTTCTTCTTTCACTAATTTTATTCTCCTTTCTTTGCTATTTTTATTATTTCAAAATATTTTACTATTTCATTTATAATATCAAATTTTTCAAAATTTTTTACTTTTTTTATAATCTGTGTTAGGATATTAAAATTTTTAATTATCTTTATATTTCTATCTCTAATCCAATTGGACAATGATCACTTCCTAAAATTTCATCATATATCATTGATTCTTTTATTTTATCTTTTATATCATTTGAAACAATAAAATAATCTATTCTCCATCCAATGTTTTTTTCTCTTGCTTTCATCATATATGACCACCAAGTGTATGCATTCTCTTTTTCTGGATATAGATATCTAAAGCTATCTGTAAATCCTGCTTCTAAAAGCTCCGTCATTTTCTTTCTTTCTTCATCTGTAAATCCTGCATTTTTCCTATTAGATTTCGGATTTTTTAGGTCTATCTCTTTATGTGCTACATTTAAGTCTCCACACATTATTACTGGTTTTTTTGCTTTCAATATAAGTAAATATTTTCTTATTTCATCCTCCCATATTTGTCTATAGTCTAGTCTTTCTAGCTCTCTTTTTGAATTTGGAGTGTATATATTTACTATGTAGAATTTTTCAAATTCTACTGTTATTACCCTTCCTTCTTTGTCGTGTTCTTCTTTTCCTATTCCATAGGTTACTCTAATAGGTTTTTGCTTTGTAAATATTGCCGTTCCTGAATAGCCCTTTTTTTCCGCACTGTTCCAAAAATCTTCATATCCCTCGAATTTTAATTCTACTTGTCCTTCTTGACACTTTGTTTCTTGTAAACAAAATACATCTGCATTAGAATTTTTGAAAAATTCAATGAACCCTTTATTTATACATGCTCTTATTCCATTTACATTCCATGATATTATTTTCATCTTTTAGTTCCTTCCTACTTTTATATGTATACATTATACATAATTTTTTGTTTAATGTAAAGGGTTTATTTTAACTACATACTAAAACTATTTCTTTATGATTTGTCGGTACATGAATTAATTACCTAATTTAAAATTGAAGAGGCTGTTTCTACAGCCCCTTCAATTTTATAATTTTCTATTATTTTTTTACCTGAACAGGTAAATATTTAACTCCCCAAGCTAATGCTTGTGCATGTGAGCTTACATACATATCTATACGATTTCCGTTTATAGCTCCACCTCTGTCTTCAACTACATACTCTTTTCCATTTATAACTAATTTAGTTCCAAATGCAAAACTTGATGGTGCAGCTACTGTTCTACCTGCTGTTGCTCTTGTTCCCGATGCAGTATACCCATTTGAATGTCCTCCACAACATTTTGCACATGAACAATATGCTGTTACTTTGTAGATTTTAACAGTTGATGATGAATTATTTATGTTTTCACTTGAATTTGATGATGCTTCTGTTCTTGATGTTGTGCTTGCTCTTGAAGTAATTACATTTGATTGAACCTGAACTATTTTTTCTACCGGCTCTTTTGTTACTACTTCTGAAATCTTTGTTTTTTCGATTTCAACTTCATTTTGATATTTTATTTTGTAAGTAACTTGCTTTATTCCGTCTTCTCCTTGTTGAACTACTTTATTTTTAGTTGAACTGGCACCTGAAGAAACATCTTTTGTTACTGTTTCATAAGGTATTGATTCTTCTACAATTTCAATTTTTTCTGTTATCGTATCATATGCTTTAAGTAATGAATCTAAAGTTACCTCTATACCACTTTCTGATATTTTAGCTACCTCAACTTCTTGCTTTGATTTGTCTGTTATTGTAATTTTCTTAGTAGGGGTGATTTCCTCCTCTAAATCTGGTATTACTCTTTCGTTTTCCTCTACTATAATGTTGTTTTCTTTTAAGATTTCTGATACCTTTGTTTTTGTTGTTAGTACTTTCATTTCATATCCATTTGATAGTTTTATAGTTACATTTTCAATTTGCGTTGTTACAGCCATTACTCCTACTCCTGAAATCAAAATTAAAATTAGGCATACGCAAATGACTTTAATTGCTGAAAAAGTTTTTTTATTTTTTTTCTTCATAAAATCATAAACCTCCTTTTAACAACAAATCTATTATACCTTAAATTGTAGCTTTTGTCAAATTTACCAAATTTTGTAAATTATTTTTCAAAGCATTTATTCTTCTAATATTGTATGATTCGGTTTACTTTTTTATGACTAAAATTTTTTACTTATTGTTTTTTCAGCTTATATTTTAAATTATTAGCAGTATCTACACTATATATATAATTTGATTTTTAGGAAAAAATTTTTTAAGATTTTCAATAAAAAACTTCTCTCCATCCTTTTTATACTCATTTTTATACATATATTTACCTTTTCCTCTACCTGTCATCATGTCTTTATTATATATGTCTATTGGATTTTGAAATGCCTCTTCATTTATCTTTGTATGGACATAGCTGTATGTCATAAAAATAACTTCAAAGAAGGCATCTCTTTTTACACTTTGAGATAAATTTTCATATAATGTTTCAATTAGTTCTAAATATAGCTTTTTCCAATTTTCTACCATAATTACTGGTGCAATTAAAATTCCTACTTTATAGCCTGCTTGTTTTAATTTATTTATTGCTTCTATTCTTCCTTTTAATCTTGATGTTCCATACTCTACATTATTTATGATTTCTTCAGGGTTTACACTCACTCTTATTATAACTTTTCCTTTATGATCTATATTTAAAATATCATCTACCATTTCAAATTTTGTTGGAAATGTTAAATAACCTTTTTCTGTATTTTTAAAATTTTCAATTGTCCAAGGTAAATTTCCTGTAATTGTATTTTCTAATATTAAATCGCTATTACTCCCTATTTCAAATGTCAAATCTTTTTCTGATTCATTAGCTGTTTTTATTATTTTTTCCAACATTTTTTCTCTATTTACAAATATTCTTAAATATGCACACTTATTATAGTTGCAAACAAGATAACAATACATACATGCAGCTGTACAACCTGACGAAGTATATGGAACTAAAAAATCTGAAACCTTATGATTTGGAACAAATTTATGTGTCTTTCTTACTCCTATTATCAGGTTACTTTTCATTTTTAGAAATTCACTATTTTGCTTTTTTCTCATCTCCTCTATATTATTGTGACTATCTATTATTACTTTTGGAACATCAGAATATTGTTCCATAAGCTTTTTGCCTAACTCATAGTTTGTAATTTCTTTTTCATAATAAATTGCTTTGGGTTTAAACATATTCTTCTCCTTAAATAGTTATTTGTTTTAGTTTAACCCAAAGTCCTTTTTTTATTAATTTACTTTATTAGGTCTTGATTTTATCAATAAATTAATATATAATTTATTTATTCTTGGAGTTGTATCGAAGTGGTCATAACGAGGCTGACTCGAAATCAGTTATACCGTAACAGGTACCGTGGGTTCGAATCCCACCAACTCCGCCAAAATTATATTCAACAATATTCTACAAATTTCATATACTATAATGAGGTGTATTATATGTTAATAAGCTCATTATTATTAGCTCTATCTAGCAGTCTAGACTCTTTAAGTATTGGGATTACATATGGACTTAGAAACACAAAAATTTCAAAATCAAGTCAAATTATTCTAGCTATAATTTCCATAATTGTAACTACAATATCTATAATGATAGGCGGTATATTGAAAAATTTCTTATCAGATATTATATCTAAAATTATTGGCTCTAGTATTTTAATGTTATTAGGAATTATTATTATCGTTCAATCTAGATCTAATAGCAGTTCTTTTGATTTTAATAATTCTAACATAATTGATCCCTCTGAGGCTGTAGCTTTAGGAATAGCGCTTTCCTTAGATAGCCTCTTTATTGGAATAGGAGGAAGCATATTTGGTCTTAATATTTCTTTATTTCCTATTTTAGTAGCATTATTACAATTATTTTTTTTAAATTTAGGAAATTCCTTAGGAAGAAGATTAATTAAAATTGCTAATATTCCTTATGACGTGTGGTCCACACTATCAGGCGTTTTACTTATTTTAATAGGAATTGCAAAACTTAATGTGTAGACACTATATTTTTAGATAAATCATAATTTCATTGAAAGCAATTTTGAAATTCCACTTTCCTCCATAGTAATGCCATAAACCGTATCAGCCACCTCCATTGTACCCTTTCTATGAGTTATAACCAAGAACTGTGTATCTTTAGAAAATTTCTTCAAAAATTCTGCATATCTATAAACATTAACATCATCCAATGCTGCTTCAATTTCATCCAAAACGCAGAATGGCGCAGGGGTCATTTTTAAAATGGCAAATAATAAAGCAATTGCAGTAAAAGCTTTCTCACCTCCAGATAAGAGCATCATACTTTGTAATTTTTTTCCTGGTGGCTGAACATTTATATTTATTCCACACTCTAAAATATTTGATTCATCTTCAAGAGTAATTTCTGCTTTTCCTCCTCCAAATAATTCGCTAAATACATCTCCGAAATTTTTGTTTATGATTTCAAATCTTTCTTTAAATTGTTTTTTCATTGTCCCTGTTATTTCTGAAATCATATTTCTAAGTTTTGTCATTGTATTTTCTAAATCAAGCCTTTGTTCACACATAAAATCATATCTTTTACTTAAGTTCTTGTATTCTTCTATTGCATCAACATTAACGCTTCCTAAATTTCTTATATCTTGTCTTAAATTATTTACAATTTTTTGTGTATTTACAACATTTTCAGGCTTGTGGTAATCTTGTTTAGTATTTGGAGTAAGTTCATACTCTTCCCAAAGACTATTAACTACTTCATTTAGGTCTTCTTCTATTTTAGTTTTCTTAACTTCTGTTTTAACAATTTGTGCTTTTAATTCTTCTATGATCTTGAATTCTTCTACTTGCATTTCTTCTTGCTTCTTAATTTTTTCAGATATCGTTATTCTTTCTTCTTTAAACCTTTCAATATTAGTTTTACTTTTACATACTACATCATTTATGTTCTTTATTTCTTCTTGATTTTTAAGAATAATACTGTTTAAAGTATCAATTTCACTTTCTAAAATCTGATTTTTCTTTTCTTTCGCTTCAACACCTTTAGTATTATTCTCTATATCTTTTTTAATTAAACTCTGAATCTCATTAATTGAATTTTCACTTTCATCAAATGATGAAACAGATATTTTTAAATTAGTTATATCAAAATTTAAATCATCTACAATTTTGTTTATTTCTTTATTTTTCTCAGCATAATCATTTATTTTATCTTGCAATTGTACATTTTCTTTTTGAATCTGTTCAAGCCTCCTATTATTTTCAGAAATAAACTTTTGTATTTCTTCCTTTTGTGCTAATAAATTTGTTTTTTCTTGCCTAAATTTTACGATATTTAATCTTACTCTTTCCATATTTTCATCAACAGATTCACATTTTTGCTTTTCTACATTAAACTTAATTTCTATTGTTTGAAGCATTTCTTCTATACTTTTATTTTTGCTTTGCAATTTTGATAAATCTTCACTTTTTAAATCTCTTTGTTTTTTTAACTCAACTATTAGCGTATCTAAACTTTCAATTTTTTGCTTTAATTCTTCAATTTCTTTTCCTCTACCTAAAATACTAGTAGTTTTTTTAGAAATTGAACCTCCAGAGATTGCACCTGATGAGTTTATGACATCTCCTTCTAGAGTTACTATTCTAAAGGAATAGCCATTTTGTTTTGCTAACTTTACTCCCAAATCCATATTTTTAACAACTACAGTTCTACCAAGCAAATTTAATATTATGTTTTCATATTTTCTATCATACTCTATCAAATCAGATGCAACACCTATTGCAATCTCTGCATCTTTAATTTTTCCAATCTTGCTTCCTTTAACAGAGGAAATAGGTAAAAAAGATGCTCTTCCTAAATTATTCTCCCTTAAATACTGTATTAATTTTTTAGCATCCTCTTCTGTGCTAGTTACTATATTTTGAAGTCCTGCTCCTAAAGCCATTTCTATAGCTATTTTGAATTCTTTTGGTACATTTATAAGATTTGCTAAAGCTCCATGCATACCTTCTCCCAATGATTTTATTAAATTTGCATCATTTAATATGCTCTTTACACTTTTTACGTACCCTTCCTTTTCCTTTTCTGTCTCTATAAGAAAATTGTATCTACTTTCTGTTAACTGTTTTGTTTGGATTAAATTATTTATTTTTTTATCATATAACTTAACCTCATCTTCTAATTTATTCTTCTCAATGACATTTTCTTCTAATTGTTGCTTAATATTATCTCTTTCTTTTTTTATTTTAGAAAATTCATTTACAATTTCTTCTTTCTTAAAACTTATATTGTCTAATTCTGAGCAGTTAAAATTTATTTCATCTTCAATTTGAGATTTCCTTTTTTCATAGTTTAAAATATTTGCATTTTGAGTATTTGTATCTGATTCAATCTCATATTTTTCGTCAATATTCTGCTCTAATTTCTTCTTTAAGTTCTCTATATGTAATTGTTCATCTGAAAGATTTTTTTGAATCTCACTTAATTTACTTTGTTTTTCATTAAGTTCTTCTTCAAATTTCTGTCTATTTTCCTTTAGGCTATTTTTTTTGTTTAACTTTTCTTCTATGTCTTTTTTGGATTTTAATATTTTTTGAGAAAGTTCTTCAATATCTTTTTTATTATTTTCAATATTTTCTATATTGTTCTGAACATTAGCTTTTGCCACATTTATGTCAGAATTTAATTTTTCAATATTTTTTTGGCTTTCGAATCCGATATTTTGAGCATTTTCTATTTCTAAAGTAATTTCATCTAATTTAGAATTTAACTCCTCTTTTAAAATTTTAATTTTTTCTAGTTTTCCTTCTTCTAAATTACAGTTATCTGTAATTATTTCAATATCTTTTTGAATATTTACAAGCTCCTTTTTATATTTTTCTATATTAAAATAGAATAAACCAACCTCAATCTCTTTAAGTTCTTCTTTTAAATTTAAAAACTTTTTAGCCTTGCTTGCTTGTTCTTTTAGAGGCTCCATATTAGCTTCTATTTCTGACAATATATCGTTTATTCTAAGTAAGTTTAGCTTGGTATGTTCCAATTTTTTTTCTGATTCTTCTTTTCTTGTTTTATATTTTACGATTCCAGCCGCTTCTTCAAAAACATTTCTTCTGTCTTCAGATTTATTACTTAAAATTTCATCAATTTTTCCTTGACCTATTATTGAATAACCATCTTTGCCTATTCCAGTGTCCATAAATAATTCTAGTACATCTTTCAATCTACAAGGAACTTTATTTATGAAATATCCTGTTTCTCCACTTCTGTATATTTTTCTCGTGATAGTTACCTCCGTAAATTCTATAGGGAGACTTCCATCTGAATTGTCAAATATAAGTGAAACCTCTGCAAAGCCTAATGATTTTCTATTTTGTGTTCCTGCAAAAATTACATCAGTCGATTTTCCGCTTCTTAGGGATCTCATACTTTGTTCTCCTAAAACCCATCTTATACTATCTGATATATTACTTTTTCCTGAACCATTTGGACCTATTACACTTGTAATTCCTGGCATAAATTCTAGTACTGTTTTATCAGCAAATGATTTGAAACCTTGTAGTTCTAGTCTTTTTAAATACATTTTTCTATTCCTTTCTTTAATTTTTCTCTCGTTTTTACAACTTAAATAATGTTATCTTACTTAATTAAATTTCTATGCTTCTCGTCTCCAGTAAAATAAATATTGCTGTGCTAATCCCTCTAAATTTCCAAATTTTTCTTCTGCCATTCTCATTATTTCTTTTTTGTTTATTTTGCCTTCATCTTCTTTTTTTATATATAATTCATTCATAACACGTCTTACCCATATATCAATTGGAAATACATCAAATCTTTTTAAAGTTGAAAATAGCAAAATGCAATCTGCAACTTTTGGTCCCACACCCGAAAGATTCAATAATTTTTTTCTTACATTTATTGTAGACTCTTTATGTAACTCTTCTAAATCAATTTTACTTTCTAATATCATTCCGAGTGGTTTCATAAAGTCTAATATCCCTAAAACCTAATCCTAAGCTTCTGAACTCTTCTACTGTTACATTTTGTAGTTGTTTAGCTGTGGGGAAAGCATAATAGATTTTATTATTCCACTCTATTTTAGAACCATATCTGCTACATAGTCTTTCTACTATTCCTTTAATTCTAGGAATATTGTTATTTGCTGATATAATAAACGATATTATTGTTTCCCACAAGTCTTGATTTAAAATACGTATTCCGCCTCCATATTCAATACTTTCTTTTAAATATATATCTATTTTTGATAACTCTTCTTTTATCAGACTATAATCCCTATTCAAGTCAAAGTAGTCTGTTACAACTTCCTTTATATCTCCATCTATCATTCCTCTAAAAATTATATCTTCATTTTGCTTCTTTACATTTAATACATTTCCTTTGAATACTCCCGTATAGCTTTCATCTTGCTCTTTATTCCATCTGAAGCATTGTCCACATTCAAAAATGTCTTTTAATTCAAATGAATCTTGATTTTTTAATACATATCTTTGTTCCCTCATTTTTTATCTCATTCCTCCAAAAGCACAAAAAGTGATACTAAGATTTTTTACCTTGGTTGATCACATTTTCTCTTTTTTTTCTCCTCATTTTCTCCAAATTCATCTTTTATGCCTAAAAAATTCATAATTTTGTTATAAAACTCATCAAAAATGCGCTGTTCAAACCACATCATTAATTCATAATCATTATGTCCTTCCAATTTATGTACTTTATTATAAAATTCCTCGCACATTCGCTTTAATAAACTTCCTATATGCAAAGTAAACTTCGTAGCATCCAAATTTGACTTTATTGTATTTGTATAGTTTCCCTCAAGGTCACCATACGGTGCAATCGGATTTCCTCCCATTGCGGATAACTCTATTAATAGGTCTTGCGGATATTTAATTCTAAATATATCATTAGTACAAGTTGCTGCCATTTGTCCTGTTTGAACCAAATATCTTGTTTTGTTTCTATTATCCATTCCAAATTCATCTTTGCTTTTATTTTTATATGTTCTACTTGCATAGGCCTGTGAAAGCATATAGTTTATCTTTTCATTTTTTTCTTGCTCCTCATCGGAAATGTGTAATTCTTCAGGTGGAATAGATGGTCTTTGATATATCATTCCACCTGTACTATGATAATTTAAATATAAAAATAATTTGTCTTTTTCATTTAGTTCTTCTAATAATTCTGTAATTGCTTTTGTTTCTATTTCAGTTTTAAATCCTTGTTCCCTGTCAAAAGGACAATTTATTGGTCCAGGATGTGAAATATCTATATTATCAAATCTTTTTGATTTCATGTATATTTTTTTATTTGCCATGATTTTATCTATTTGAGGATTATATTTTGAATTTGCCTGAATATCTACCCCATTACCATTTGAACTCCACATTTGTAGACACCCTTTAGGTAGATCAGGATATTTTTCGAATATATTTTTTACAGACTCTCTTAAGTCATGGTATTTTTCAGGTATACAAGTATAATCAATATTTTCAAACATCTTTTGGAACCTTTTTACTGTTTTCGGATTTACATCATCTTCTCTATATGCTAAATAGTACTGTTTGCAAATTTTTTGGACTTCTTCTTGCTCCATCTGCCTTGGAATTAACTGTCTAATCGCAGAAGTTGAAATTAAATATCCTTCTGGATTTAGAATAGGTATAAAATGTATTTTAAACTCTTTTAAAATATCACTCCATACATTGTTTTTTGGATTTATATCTTCCATTAATTTTATCACAAAATCTGTTGTTATTATTTCAGAGCCATGTGTAGCTCCTGTTATTACTACATCTTTTTCTCCTTTACCTACAGTAAAATGCTCTATTGGTAACCCATATTTCGTTATAGCGAGGTTTTTCTCTTTGTTAATTGTACCTTTTTTTACAATATCTTGTAATTTTTCTTTAGTTTGTTCGTAATCAATAATGTTTTTTTCCATAGTGTTCTCCTTTCAAACTATGTAAACAATTATATCATACGGCAGACTACGTCCGCAACTAAAATTCTAAAAAAATTTATCTATTAACTAATTATTTTTTCACACACTCTGATTAATTCCGTGCTGCAACTATATCCTTCATATTTTCAATCAAATCATCAATCTCCTTTGGTGTAACAATAAAATTATAATCTTTAGGCATTAAGGCTTCTTTTATCTCCTCATAATTATCCTCTTCCTTTAACTTATTTAAATAATCATTAGATCTAGCATCTTGCTGAAGTTTTTCTATAAATAAATCTAAAGAGTCATTTACTAGCACAGCAGATTCCACAACTGTCGGAATTCCTATAGCCACTACTGGAATTCCTAAACTTTTCTTACTTATTTCTTCTCTCTTATTCCCCACTCCCGCACCAGGAACAATACCTGTATCGGAAATCTGTATTGTAGAACTAATTCTTTCAATACTTCTTGAAGCTAAGGCATCTATTACTATAAGAAGTTTAGGATGAATATTATCAACTATTCCTTTTAAGATTTCCACTGTCTCGATTCCTGTAGTACCGAGTACTCCTGGTGAAATGGCACTTACTGCTCTTGTACCCTCTTGCACATATTGTGGTAAATATTTAATTACATGTCTTGTAACTTCAATTTCATTTATAACCTTAGGTCCGAGGCTATCTGGCGTTACATACAAATTCCCAAGCCCAACTACCAGTATCTCACCTTCTTTTTCAACATTACAATCAATAATTTTTTTTAATTCATCAGCCAATACTTCTGAATATTTTTGAATTTCTTCATCTGTTGCTACTTTTAACTTTTTTATATCTATTGTAATATAGTTTCCTATCGGCTTACCTATCGACTTTTCTCCATTTTCATTTGTAATCTTTACTCTTTCTACCTTTATTTTCTCATTTATTTCTTGCTCTTCGCTCTCAATTCCATCTATTTTACCTTTTACTTGATTTGCTTTTTTAAATATGTCTCTTCTTTCTGATGCTAAATCTGTTCTAAAATTATACATAAAAAAACCTCCAAATAATAATTTAATTTATTATTTGAAGGTTTTTACTAGTTTATACCTTTTTTTGATATTTTTAGTCAAAATAATGTTATTGTTAATAACTTTAAAATATTCCAACAGTTTCTCCATTTTCATTTAAATTTATATTCTCTGCAGCTGGGTTTTTAGGTAGTCCCGGCATTGTCATAATACTACCAGCTATAACAACAATAAATTCCGCACCATTTTTTAAAATAACGTCTTTTACATGTAAATCGAACATTTCTACTTCTTTAATATTTTTCGGATCATCTGTGAAGGAATACTGTGTTTTTGCAATACATACTGGGAATTTACTTTTTCCTAATGTTTCAATTTTGTGTATGCTTTCTAAAGCTTTTTGTGAATATTTTACATCCTGTGCACCATAAATTTTAGTTGCAACCTTTTTTATTTTTTCTTTAACACTATCATTATCATCATATGCATAATTAAATTTAGTATACTTTTCGGTGATTTTTATTATTTTCTCAGCTATATCTATTGCTCCTTCTGAGCCTTTTCCCCATCCTTCTACTATGCTTGATTCTATTTTGTTTTGTTTTAATTTCTCTACTACTAATTGTATTTCTGCATCAGTATCTGTATTAAATCTATTTATAGCTACAATAGTATTTAATCCAAATACATTCTTTAAGTTATATACATGTTTAAATAAATTTTTCATTCCTTCTTCTAGTGCTTGATTATTTTCATCAAAAATATTATCTTTAAGAGCTCCTCCATGATATTTTATAGCCTTTATTGTAGCAACACAAACAACAACATTAGGCGTTATTCCAGATTTTCTTGTCTTTATATCTAGAAACTTTTCTGCGCCCAAATCAGATCCAAATCCTGCTTCTGTTACAACATAATCTGCTAATTTTAAAGCTGTTCTTGTAGCCCTTACAGAATTGCATCCATGAGCAATATTTGCAAATGGTCCTCCATGCATTATACATGGAGTATGTTCTAAGGTTTGTACTAAATTTGGATTTATTGCATCTTTTAATAGTACAAGCATTGCTCCTTCTGCCTTTAAATCTTTTGCATATATTGGTTCTTCTTTACTATTAAATCCAACTATTATATTTCCCAGTCTTATTTTTAAATCCTTTTCATCTTCGGCTAAACATAGTATTGCCATAATCTCTGATGCAGCTGTTATGTCAAACCCATCTTTTCTTATTTTAATTTTACTTTCTCCTGAAAGACCTGTTTCAATACTTCTTAGTTGTCTATCATTAACATCCATACATCTTTTCCATACTACCTTTTTTATGTCTAATTTATTTCCAAAATATATATGATTATCTATCATTGCAGATAATAAATTATTAGCACTTGTAATTGCATGCATATCCCCTGTGAAATGTAAATTAATATCTTCCATTGGAGCTACTTGTGACTTTCCTCCTCCGGTTGCCCCACCTTTCATTCCAAAAACTGGTCCTAATGAAGGTTCCCTCAATGTTAAAATTGTTTTTTTATTCAATTTATTTAGCGCATCTGCTATGGCAATAGACACTGTTGTTTTACCTTCTCCCAAAGGTGTTGGATTCATAGCTGTTACTAATATTAGTTTTCCATCATCATTTTTAATTACTTTATTTAAAAATTCATTACCTATTTTAGCCTTATACTTTCCATAAATTTCTATCTGTTCATCAGATAAATTTATTTTATGGGCTATTTCAGTAATCTTTTCTAATTTTATACTTTTTTGAATTTCTATATCTGTCAATATACATTCCCCCTATATTTTAAACCATTTATTATAATACAAGTATAATTATATACTATTATAAAAAACTAAGCAAGACTAAATAGAAAAATAAGATTTTAGAATTCTAAAATCTTATTCTTACAAAATTAATATAAATAATCCTGTGGATTTACTGTTTTTCCATTTATTCGTATTTCTAAATGTAAATGCGGTCCTGTTGAGTTTCCCGTTGAACCGACTAATGCAATAACATCCCCTGCTTCTACTTCTTGTCCCGCTTTTACATTAATTTTGCTGCAATGACCATACCAAGTTTCTACACCGTTTCCGTGATCTATTTTAACTAGATTTCCATACGACCCACTGTACGCAGCAAAAGTAACCTTTCCTTTTGCTATAACTTTTATATCTGTTCCTGCGCTACATGCTATATCTGTTCCTGTGTGTGTTGAACGTCTTAAATTACTTGATTCTCCATATCTAGATGTAATCTTTCCTGTAACTGGTAAAACAGATACTTTTATCTCATTTATTATTGCTAACGCATTTTTTCGTTCTTCCTCTTCCTTTTCCTTAATTTTTATTTCTTCAATTTGTGATATAACATTTCTTTCTGCAACTTCAATTGTATCACAATTTATTTCTAATTGATTTTGTGTATATTTCGTTAGAATTTGTAGATTAATTTCATCATTCTGATATTCCGATTTTATTTTGTCTACAATTTCTTCCGCTTCCTCTATTGTATCCACATACGCTTTTTCTTCATCGTTTAATGCTACTATAAAATATTTATATGTTATAGTAGTATATTCTGTTTTTAATTTTTCTAAAATATCTTCTTCTTTCAATGCCGTATTTCTCGCTACTAATTGTTTTTTATATTCTGGAACTACATTTAGTGAAACATATTCAATATTCTTCCCATCTTGATTAATAATTTCTTCTTGAATTCTATTCTTAAAAGATGTCTCGTCAAAAATATATCCTACTGTTTCTCCTTCAATCTTCACTTCATATGCTGGTTTATATTTTATATTTATTATCGCGATTGCTACTACAAACCAAAATATTATTGTTTCCAAAACTATTGTCATTTCTTTTGTGAGAATTTTCGGTTTTGTTCTTAAAATAATATACACTCTCCTTTATATGTATTTTTTACGCGAATAAACATAATTATACAACATATTTTCAAAAAAAGCAAATATTTTATGATATTACAGGATATAAGACTATAATAACCCAATGTTTAAAATATCAATCTATATCCTTAATATCTTCTACCATTATTATATATGCACCTTTTCTTACTTTCTCAAATAAATATATCATAACATCTTCATCTACAGCGATACAGCCTTCTGTATACTTTTTTCTACCTTTTACATGTAAAAATATACTAGAACCCTTTCCAACAACAATAGGATTATTATTAAATCCTATAACCATTGCATAATGATATTGCTTAGGGTAATCTATTAAATGTTCACCCTCAATTTTAATCTGGCTTTCTATCCATTTATTATACTCTTCTTCTTTACTTGTATCATATGAAAAATAAGATGTTTTAAGTATTTTTCGATATTCTAATTGTGTATTAGGTTTTTCCTCAGTACCAAATGCATATAAAATTTCAAATGAACCAATAGGTGTTGTTCTGTCTCCCTCGATTCGATTTTTTGAAAACCCATTTTTTCCATATATACAGTCTGATTCCATTTCCTTTTTCCAAAATCCTTCTACTTTGTTATATAAATATATCTTATTTTTAATAACAACAATAATTTGGTTTGTTTTTTTCGCAGTCTTTGTTTTCTCTATTTTCATTGAAAGATCGTCTTTTTTTATAATTTCTATTTGCCCCACCTCCTTAATTTTTTATATTTTATATTATTTTTGTTACTTAATCAATATGTTTTTATTTCTTTATTGTAAACTTTTTATTCAATATAAAACCTAAATGTAACATTTTTTATTAACTTTAATATATTAGTGTAGCTACCAAATAATTCTTTTATTTTTTTTGATAGGAGTGATTTATTTTGAAAAAAATTTTATTTAAAGGCTGTGGAACAGCTCTAGCAACTCCATTTACTGATTCAGGAATAAACTATAGAGAGCTAAAAAAATTAATTGAATTTCAAATATCTGAGCGGTGTCGATGCCTTAATTATATGCGGTACCACCGGTGAATCAGCAACTATGACCCTAGATGAGAGGAAAGAAGTCATAAAATTTTCAATTAATGTTGTTCAGCAAAGAATTCCCGTAATTGTAGGAACAGGAAGTAACTGCACAGATAAAAGCATAGAACTTTCTAAATACGCTGAAAAAATTGGAGCAGATGGTCTTTTAATTGTAACTCCCTACTATAATAAAACTACACAATATGGACTTATATGCCATTATAAGGAAATTGCCAGAAATACCACTCTTCCAATAATTCTTTATAATGTACCTAGCCGAACAGGAGTAAATATAAATCCTAAGACTTGTCAAGAGCTTTCAAAAATTGACAATATAGTAGCAATAAAAGAAGCAAGTGGAAATTTATCTCAAGTAGCTGAAATTGCTTCACTTTGTAAAGATAATCTACATATTTATTCTGGCAATGACGACCAAATTTTACCTGTTTTATCATTAGGAGGAATAGGTGTTATTTCCGTACTTTCAAATATTATGCCAAAATATACTCACGAAATTACTCAAAACTTTTTTAAACGGCCAAATTTCAACTGCAACGAAAATGCAAATAGATAGTATTCCTCTTATTAAATGCTTATTTTCTGAAGTGAATCCAATTCCAGTAAAAGCAGCTTTAAATTTAATTGGTTTTGATTTTGGTAAACCAAGACTCCCTTTGGTTAAAATGGACTCCGATTTAGAAACTAATCTAAAATTAGAACTACAACATATTAACAAAGATAATTCTCTATATAAGACAATAATCAAAAGCTGATATCTACTAATTAATTATATCAAAAAAATGTAAATAAATATTAGTGCAAGTACATAAAATTTACTTTAATGCTTGCACTAATATTTTTATTTATAATCGTAAATACTTATTTCTGGATATGAAAAAACCTTACCACCTTCAGTAAATTGATATTCTTCTCTATGATCTGCTTTAAATGTATCTGAACCCTTTAAAAAATATTTATACCTATTTCCTTTTGTTAAAATTCCCCCACCAATTATAATTGGATCATCCCAGGTTACGTCTACTAAATACCATTTATTATCCAAATATACTGCATTCCATGCGTGGCTTTCAGTATTTCCAGATGAATTATTTGCAGTTCCTTGCAAAATTTCACATTCTATACCTGCTGAATTTAGTAGATATTTATATGCTTTTGCATATCCCTCACATACTGCTGTTTTTTTTACTAATGCACCATATATGCTATAAGCACCTATTGAATTATATGTTTGATCGTATTCTATATTATCTATTAAGTAATCATGTATCTTCAATATATCTTTATATTTATTTCCTGAAAGTGTACTTACTAATTTATTTTTTGTATCTTCTATTTTATTCATAGCAACTTCCACTTGTTCTTGTGATGAAAATCCATCTGCATAATAATTTTCATTTGCCTTTGGAGCAATGTATACTTTATATGTTGTACTTCCAAACCTTTTTGTTGTCTCTATATTTAAATATAATTTGTTTACATTTAAAAAAAACAAATCTGAATTATCATGTGTAAATGCTTCTACTGCTGTTTGGTAATAGTTACCTAAAAGTTCGCTTCCATTTTCTTTATTTAATATATTTGAAAAAGTATTTTCATAGTTTATTACATATGTGCCTGATCTTAAATTATTTTTATTTTCTTGTAGCCCATTATATATTTTTTTTTCATAGCTATTTAATTGTTCATAAAAAAATTTTTCTTCCGAATTTTGAGTCGAATAATTATATGTTTCTTGTGATTCATTAGTCGTATTAAATAATTGTTTTATTTTTTCACTTATACTTTCATTTGATTCTTTTTCCCTAACTGATGTTTCAATTTCATCATCTTTAGATATATTTTCTTCTCCAACGAATTCATATATCACATCACTTGATTCGGAATTTATCGTCACATATATTATTATTCCTGTTGATATTATAAATAATACTAATATTATTATTAATAAACAAGATATAAAATTTGAAATTTTATTTTTCATCTTTATATTTTCCTTTCATCATATGTTTCACTAATATTATTTTAGCAAATTTTTATGGAAATAGCAATATAAAAATTGATTTAATCAACGACAAATCCCACTGATTTATAGACATGTTTAAGTTTATTACTTGCTATGCTTGATGCCCTCTCACAACCTTTCTGATATACTTCTTTTATAATGTTTTCATTTTCAGGCTTGTTAAGTTGATTGTATTTTTCTTGTATACTTAAAATTTTGTTTGCAACAGAATCTGCAACTGTATCTTTAAATTTTCCGTATCCTGTTCCTTCAAATTCTGTTTCAATTTCTTGAATATTCTTGCCAGTTATACATGAGTATATATTGATAAGATTTTTAATTCCTGGTTGCTCATCTGAATACCTTACTGTATTTAGAGAGTCTGTAACTGCTCTTCTAAATTTCTTTATTATTACATCTTTTTCGTCAAATAAAGAAATATATGCATTAGGATTACTATCTGACTTAGACATTTTCTTACTTGGGTCTTGAAGACTCATAATTTTTGCACCTTCTTTTAATATATAAGGCTCTGGAATTTTAAATGTCTCTCCATATTGTGCATTAAATCTTTTCGCTATAGTTTTTGTCATTTCTAAATGTTGTCTTTGATCCTCACCTACTGGTACATAATCTGCATCATATAAAAGTATATCAGCTGCCATAAGTACAGGATAATCAAATAATCCAACCTTTATATTTTGCTGTTTTGCAGATTTATCTTTGTATTGGGTCATTCTGCCTAATTCACCCATGTATGTTGAATTATTTAAAATCCACCCCAGCTCTGCATGCTCATGTACATGTGATTGAATGAAAATTGTACTTTTATTCGGATCAAGTCCACATGCTATGTATTGCATTATTATTCTCTTTATATTTTCATTAAGTGTTTTTGGATCTTGAGTAACAGTAATTGAATGAAGGTCTGCCACAAAGAACATACAATCATATTCATTTTGAATATTTACCCAATTTCTTAATGCCCCTAAATAATTTCCTAATGTCAATTTTCCTGATGGTTGAATGCCACTTAATATTCTTTTCATAACAAAAACTCCTTTATTTTAAGCTTTTTTGAAACTATATTATTATATTTTATACGTTTTGTCAAGCTATAATTTATTGTAATATTTTGAAGAAATTGACATAATTGGATAAATACATTATAATAAACTATATTGGAGGAATTAAAATGGAAAATATTATGAAACAATCTATCTTTCAAGTTTATCTTTCACAATGTATTAAGAAACTAATTATTCACTATGATACAGGTTTTGTTTTAAATAATTTGGATTCTATTATATATTTGCCTATACCTTATAAAACTATGACCATGTCAATGGATCAATATATAAATAATAAAAAAATTGCACAATCAACAATTAAAGAGTCGCAAATAGCATATAAAAAACTTGTAAAAGAACTAGAGTTTAGGGAACAAACCTTTAATCAAATTAGAAAATATAAACCAGATTTTGCTAATAAAATTCAAAATAATCTTTCTAAAGAAGATTATCAGATTTATCTTTCACTTTTAAAGGTTTGCTCAAAAAATATCTCATCACTTATTAATACGATGAATGATATAAGTAATGATTATTCTGATTTATTATTAATAAAGAAAGATGCCGTGAGCTCAACTATCGATTCAGAAAATGCATCAAAATTAACTAATATGGAAGATTCTTTTATATTAAAAGAACTTAAAAGTATAGAAAATTTAGACATAGATTCAAAAACTAGAGGAAATTCTGAAAAACTTAAGAAAAAAATTTTAGGTCGCATAAATAAAAATGATTTCTTTTATAATATATATTCAAAAAATAATCAGATAAGAATAGTAGAAAAAGGAGAAAGAGATTAATTGTAGTAAACATTAATGACGCTGCAGGCAATAATTTTTATCTTGCGTTTTCAATTGATTTTCTTCTTTCTACTTTTAAAGCATTCTCGATATTTATGTTTTTTATTACATAAATGAATTTAAAAACAAGAATATGATAACAAAGCTCATATTCTTGTTTTCCTATAAAATCATATTATTTTCACTTTCATTTTTATATTTCATATAATTTAAAAAAGTTATGTATCTATTATATATTTCTGTTAATTGTTGAATTTGCATTTCTGGTGCTCCTCTCTTTTCCATAGATGCTTTTATAAAATTATAATCTCTTTGGAAATTAAAATCACCATTACTAAATATATAATCATAATTTGATTTTTCTCTTTCACGTAACAAACAATTAATATGATCAACTACTGACAATTGCTTTTTTTGGCTATGTTCTGTTATTTTTTTAGGTATTGGATTTTTTTTAGGCCCTCTTACAAATATATTAACTTTTTCTGGAGGCAATTCTCTTAATGCATTTATTACTCCTTTATATGAATCATCATGTCTTTTCAAGTCTGTTAGTTTTGTTTGTCCTAAATTTATAGAATCTTTTAATTCATGTTCATACCTATAGTGTATAGCTAAAGAACTTATTAAATCTCCTACTGCCAGAATATAAAACTGAGTATTATAATTTTTACTATTTAATTGTTCCAGGTCTATTCCTATTAATCCTTGCTTTTCTGATGGAGCACATTCAAATAAAATATCATAATTATTTTCTATTGCATAATTTCTAATATTATTAGCATGGTCATATGAATCAATTCCAGTAAGAGCACCAAAATGTGTTGGATCTTCTTTTAATATTTTTTTGACTTGAGGATTAAACTTTTTATATAAATCTGGATTAATAATTATAGTATTAGGTTTTTCTTTTAGTATTAAAGCTCTTAAATTAGTTTTTCCTGCACCTGTTTGTGATACTAAAATAGAAGCCTCTGGGTTGTCAGATGTTTTTTTATTAGAAAAAAATGTATGAATAACTTGTAAGAAAGCAATTAAGTAATCTTCATCGGATAATCTATGCGATAGCATAGATTGTCCAAGAGAATATGTAATATTCTCGGAAATTACTGGGTCTGTTCTTCTCGTTGCATACTTTAAAAGTTCCTTAGGAGAAGTAGGTAAATCTCTTATAAATTCCGGGTTTAATTTTGATAATACAGCATTTAAACTATCTTCACTTATATTTCTAACAATTTTGTCATCCATTTTATATCATTCCTTTATAATTTTTTTCTATAACTTTTTTTATAATATTTTCGTTTCCAAGATATATTTCATCTTTTATTTTATTTAATATATTAATTTTGTCCTTTAATTCATTGCTTTCTTTTTCATCTTTTGTAACTGAAAATTTTTTAGTTAATTTAGCTATATTATCCATAACAATATTAATAGCTCTTTCCATATTAATATCTATATCAATATCTTCCATTTCATTCTCCTCTACTCGTATAGTTCTTTTTTATTTTCTCTAATTGCTCGTATTGTTCTTTTGGTGCTAAACGTTTATTCATTTGATTTAATATAAATTCATATCTTTTTTTAAACTCTTTTTTAGTTTTATACAAATCTTTTTTTCTTTCCTCAGCTATTGCATCTATTGGAGTTTTATATTCCAAAGTAGGATAAAGAAGAATAGGATTAAATTCCTCTTCAAGTATTCCTCTTTTATATATCTTTATAACTTCAATTTCTTTATTTTTAATAGCTTCTTCTACATTGGGGATTAATGAATCATATGACTCATTATGTCTTTGTAAACCTGTTAATTTTGCCGTTTGTAATTCACTTATAATTTGCAATTCATATCTTTCATGAGTTGATAAAGAACTATTAAGGGAACTAACAGCTAATATATTTAAAGATATGGTATAATTTTTTTGTTTTAATTCATTTATATCTACTTCAAGTAATCCCTTTTTGCAAGATGGAGCCGTTTCTTTAATTATATTATATTGATGATCTAATGCATAAGAATAAATATTTTCAGCATGATCATAGGCATCCGGTCCTGTTAGGAAAGGATATAATAAAGGATATTTCTTTGAGATATCTATAGCATCAAAGCGATAATGTTTATATTTATCTGAATCTACAAATATATAATTATCATTTTCTCTTAAAATTTTAGCCGTTAAATTACTTTTCCCACTACCAGTTTGAGCAGCAACAATTGTTAAATTAGGATTAACAACTGGTTTCTTATGGTAAAAACTGATTGCCATTACATAATAAAAAGTTCTTAAATATTCTTCATCACTTAACAAATGCTCTTGCATTAATTTTTCTGTATCTTTATCTACATTAGAAGACACTTGCATTTTTTTTACCCTTGTTGCATATTCTAATAATTTTAGTGGTTCTTCAGGTAACATATTTTTAATTTTTTCTGGCAAAATTTTTATAATTTTGTAATATGTATCTATTGAAATTTTTCTTCTTTCCATATTTAAAACTTCCTATTTAATATTTTTAAAATTGCTTGTCTATTTCCTTTGTATGCGTTTTCTTGCAAACCTATTAGCATTTCTAATTTTTCTTCTATTTCTTTTTGTTCTTTCTTATCATTTACTTCAGTAAGATGAAACATCGTTTTTGCTATTTCAGCCATAATTACTTCTAATGATACCTCTAATTGTACATGTTCTTGCATAAAAGTACCTCTTTTCGTTACTATTTTTTAATTAAATCTTTTGTATCTCTTGCAATTACAAGTTCTTCGTTTGTTGGAATAATATATGCTTTTATTTTAGATTCATTTTTGGTAATTAATGTTTCCTTCCCTTTTACATTATTTGCTTCTTCATCAATTATTAATCCCATAAAAGCTAAGTAATTACAGATTTTTTTTCTGATATTTATTTGATTTTCGCCAATTCCACCTGTAAATACAACAACATCTATTCCTCCCATAGATACAGCATATTTTGCAATAAATTGTGCAATCGTTTTTGTGAATAATTCAATTGCAATACGTGCTTTTGGTTTATCATTTTCATAAGAGGCAAGTTCTATTTCTCTAAAATCTGGATTTAATCCTGTAATACCATATAAACCAGATTTCTTATTTAATAATGTATTTACATCTTTGGCTGTTAAATTTTCTCTTTCCATAATATCTGTAACAACAGATGGATCTAGATCTCCTGAACGTGTAACCATTGGGATTCCACCAAGTGGAGATAGTCCCATAGATGTATCAATAGATTTTCCTCCATCTATAGCAGTAATGCTTGCACCTTGTCCTAAGTGACATGTTACAATTTTTAAGTTTTCTATTGGTTTACCTTCTAATTTTGATGCTATTTTTGAGACATATTGATGTGATGTACCATGTGCTCCATATTTTCTAATTCTATATTTCTCATAAAATTCATATGGTATTGGATAAATGTAATTTTCTACAGGCATTGTTTGATGGAACGCTGTATCGAATACTGCACACATTGGGACCCCTGGCATTTCTTTTTGGCATGCTATAATTCCAAGTATAGCAGCAGGGTTATGTAATGGAGCTAAACTTGCACATTCCTCTATTTTACTAATTACGTCTTCGTCTATTAATACAGATTTATCAAATATCTCTCCTCCATGTACAATTCTATGTCCTACTGCATCAATTTCTTTAAGAGAATCAATTACTTTATACTCTTCTTTCATAAACTGTTTCAATATTACTTCTAATGCTTCTGTATGATTTGTAACTGCCTTTTTGATAACATATGCATTTCCATTTACTTTGTGAGTTAAAAAAGCTTCTTTCTCTCCTATTCTTTCAAAATTTCCTTTTGCTAAAACACTTTCATCTTCCATATTTATTAATTGATATTTTAAAGAAGAACTCCCACAATTTACAACTAAAATTTTCATAACTTTTTCCTTTCCTATTTTCCTTATATAATATTTTTTTGAATTATATGTTTACAAACTAATGATGTCGATATTATAACAAATTTAATAATTTAAGTCAATATCAACTGTTATATATGGATAGCATAAAATTTCAACAATATTGCTAGAAACTTTCATTTTTTCCCCATTGTTATTTTTTCAAATTTCAGTTCTCCTTACATCATTAATATATTTTTATGAAAGTTAATTTACTACATATCTTGTGGTACTTTATTAAATTCCTCTTTGAAATTTAAATTTCTAGATCATCTTGTGTAACATAATTTCTTGATGGTTGATTTATTTTTATATCATCTTTTTGCCTTTCAAATGATTTGGAAAATTCATCAAAATCATGGATTTTGCTTAAATCAATTCCACTTACTTTAGCCCATTGACTCACTTTTTCGATATTTTCTGGGGTTGTTATAATTCCATATAATCTATTAGGCTCTTGTTTAAAATTTACATTTCCCATTAACATAGAATCACCCGCTTTTGCATCTATTTCATCTTTTGGCAATAACACAAATATACAACCAGAAGGTAAAAATTTTTCAGTTAAATTAGTATAACTATGTATAGTAGTATCTAATGTATCTTTTGTAGTTACTGATATTTGACCTTGTGTATCATAACTAGTTTCTATTCCAAGTCTATCAACAGATGATGATATTTCTCCACTTTCTATAATGTGTTTTGCTGTGTATATTGGACAACCATGAAACCTTAACGGTAAGTCTTCTGGAACTAAGTCTTTCATTCTCTTTGAAAATTCATAATATTGTCTTAATCTATATTCCATATCTTTTTCATCACTTGGTCTTAAAAATTTTAATTGGTCTTCAACTTGTGCAAGAGCATTTTTTCTAATGAAAATTATGTTTTGTGCTACTTTTAATCTTGCTTCTTTTTTATCTATTTCACTTGATTGAATGCTATTATATTTATCGATTGCATTTTTTAAAATTTCTTCTAATGTAACTTTATATCTAATTAAATTACTTTTTCTTTTTTCAAATTCTTCTAAAATTTCTCCCATATACTTCTCCAATTTTTTAAAATTTATTGTTCTATATTTTTTATACCATTACTAAACATAGAAGTCAACATTTATGCATTATATTTCACGAATATTTTATATTAGAGATACCTCCTTTGAATATTGGGTTTTGTTTTGTAAAAATATTCTATCAAATCGGTATCTCTTATTCAATTTTTTTCTAAAATATCTCTACTAAAAGTTTATACTAACTTATATAAAATACATGTGTTAGCTAATTATTTATATCAAATCCGGGTTGTTCTTCAATCATTTTCTGAATTTGTTGTAATGAATAGTCTTTT